>JALYMT010000183.1 GCA_030773555.1 Actinomycetota bacterium
CAGGCCGGCGTCGGCGGCGACGTAGACCACGCCCGGCAGGGCGGCGAGCACGGTGGCGGGCCGCGGCGGCGCCGCCAGGACGTCGGCCAACCGGGTGCTTGCCGCGGCCGGGACAGCACCGCGAACGCGATCGCCCATTCCGAAACCGTAGCGCCGCCGCTAGCGTCCCGGAACATGGGAGAACTCGCCAAGGACCGGCGGCGGCGGCTCCCGCGGGGTGCTGCCGGACCGGCCCGTCCCCTGCCCGAGCACGACCGCCCGTGCCCGGCCAAGATCGCGAATTCGGATGGGATCGTGCAGTCCACTGCGTTCTCCCACCCAAACCGGCGATCTTGACGAGTGGCGACCGAGCGGCGACCGCGGCGGCGGTACGGGCCCCGCGGCCCCCCGCCCTAGGGTGCGCCCAACCCGACATCCGCGACGAGTGCAGGAGGGGCCGGCCATGGCGTTCGGCTGGAAGGTGCACGGAGACGGCCGCACGCCGCCACCGGGTGAGGTGGTGCGCCCCGACGAGCGGCTGTCCTGGGGGCGCACCGCCGGCCTGGGCGCGCAGCACGTCATCGCCATGTTCGGGGCGACCTTCGTCTTCCCGCTCATCATGGGGCTCGACCCGAACCTCGCGATCCTCATGTCCGGCGCCGCCACGATCCTGTTCCTCCTCATCGTGCAAGGCCGGGTCCCGTCCTACCTCGGCACCAGCGCCTCGTTCGTCGGTGCGGTGGTCGCGATCCGCGCGGCCGGCGGCACCGACGCGACGGTCACCGGGGCGATCCTGGTTGCCGGCCTGGTGCTGGTCGTGGCGGGCGTGCTCATCGCCGTCGCGGGCCCCCGGGTCCTGCACCGCGTGCTCCCCCCTGCCGTCACCGGTGCGGTCGTCATGCTCATCGGGTTCAACCTCGCCCCGGTCGTGGCTGACGTCTACTGGCCGCAGGACCAGTGGGTCGCGCTGCTCACGATGACGGCCGTGATCGTGATGTCGGTGCTGCTGCGCGGCTTCTGGGCCCGCATCGCGGTGCTCCTGGGCCTGATCTTCGGCTTCGTCCTCTCCGCGCTGTTCGACCTGGCCGGGCAGGTCACCTCGGTGCTGCCGGGGCAGAACCTGCGCGACGTCGCCGGCCAGCCCTGCACCGCCGAGGGCACCTATTGCGTGGCGGCTCCGTTCGCCCACGACCGGGTCGACCTCAGCGCGGTGGGCTCGGCGCCCTGGTTCGGCCTGCCCGACTTCTTCGCGCCCAGCTTCCAGACCTCGGCGATCCTGCTCGCCCTGCCCGCCGTCATCGCCCTCATCGCCGAGAACACCGGGCATGTCAAGGCCGTCGCCGAGATGACCGGGGCCGACCTCGACCCCGTCATGGGCCGCGCGATCGCCGCCGACGGTGTGGGCACCGCGCTGGCCAGCGCCGTCGGTGGCTCGCCGACGACCACGTACGCGGAGAACATCGGCGTGATGGCGGCGACCCGGGTCTACTCCACGGCGGCCTACTACGCGGCCGCGGGCATCGCGATTCTGTTCGGCCTGTGCCCGAAGTTCGGCGCCCTGGTCGCCGCGACCCCCGGGGGCGTCCTCGGCGGCATCACCGTGGTGCTCTACGGCATGATCGGCCTCCTGGGCGCCAAGATCTGGGTGGAGAACCGGGTCGACTTCGCCAACCCGGTAAACCTCGTCCCGCTCGCCGCCGGCATCATCCTCGCAATCGGCAACACCACTCTGCAGGTCACCGAGGGCTTCTCCCTCGCCGGCATCGCCCTCGGCACCATCGTCACCGTCCTCGGCTACCACGTCGTCCGCGCGCTCGCGCCCGCGCACCTGCAGGATCCGCCCGGCGGGACGACGATCGCGGTCGGGCCGGCGTACGAGGGCAGCGGAGGCGAGGTCGACACCCGCCGTCCCTGACGACGGATTTCCGTACGTGCGTCAGCGCCGGCCGCGGCAGGCGAGGGAGGAGAATCGCGCTGGTGAAGCCGCCGCCCTTCGCCTACGCCGCGCCGCGCAGCACCGAGGAGGCGCTGCTCGCCCTCGCCGACGGGGAGGCCAAGGTGCTCGCAGGCGGGCAGAGCCTGGTGCCCATCCTGAACTTCCGGCTGGCCGCGCCCGCCCGGCTCGTCGACATCAACGCCTCGAGGAGCTGGCCTACGTCCGCACCGGGCCCACGGGCGTGCGCGTCGGCGCCCTCGCCCGGCACACGCGGGTCGAGCGCGACGCGGAGGCCGCGGGAGTCCTGCCGCTGCTCGGGCAGGCGCTGCGCCTGGTGGCCCATCCGACAATCCGCAACCGGGGCACGACCGTCGGCAGCCTCGCCCACGCCGACCCGGCCGGGGAGATGACCGCCGTGCTCGCGCTCACCGGCGGCTCCGTTGAGCTCGCCGGGCCGGGGGGCCGGCGCAGCGTCGCCGCCGACGACTTCTTCCTCGGCCCGCTGGAGTCGGTGATGACGCCGGCGGAGTTGGCCCAGGAGGCGATCTTCCCCGCCCTGCCGCCGGGCACCGGTACCGCGTTCGTCGAGGTGGCCCGCCGCCACGGTGACTACGCGATGTGCGGGCTGGCCGCAGCCGTCACCCTCGACGCCGACGCCCGGGTGACCGCGGCCCGGGCCGCCTACATCAGCGTCGCGCCGACCCCGCTCGTCCTCGACCTCACCGACCCGGTCGCCGGCGCTGCGCACGACACCGCCGACTGGGCCGCCGCGGGGCCGCTGGCCCGCGACCGGGTCGACCCCGACGCCGACGTGCACGCCACCGCCGACTACCGGCGGCACCTCGTCGAGGTGCTCACCGTGCGGGCGCTGCGCCAGGCCACCGCGCACGCCCGGCGGGAGCGCCCGTGAGGGGCGCCGAGGAGCTGCACGACGTGCGCCTGACCGTCAACGGCAGCGCGTACGCCGCCCGGGTCCCCGCCCGCCGGCTGCTCTCCGACTTCCTCCGCGCCGACCTGGGGCTGACGGGCACGCACGCCGGCTGCGAGCACGGGGTGTGCGGGGCGTGCACCGTGCTCCTCGACGGAGCGGCGGTGCGCTCCTGCCTGGCCTTTGCGGTGAGCGTCGCCGGGCACGAGGTCACCACGGTGGAGGGCCTGGCGAGCGGCGAGGGGCAGCTGCACCCGGTGCAGCAGGCGTTCCACGAGTGCCACGGCCTGCAGTGCGGCTTCTGCACGCCGGGCTTCCTCACCACGATCGCCGCGTACCTCGAGGAGCATCCCGATCCGAGCGAGGAGGACGCGCGGACGGCGGTCGCGGGCAACCTGTGCCGCTGCACCGGCTACGCGAACATCGTGCGCGCGGTGCTGCGGGCCGCCGAGATCCGCCGGGAGGCCCGGTGACGACGCGGCTGGTCGGCGCGCGGGTGCAGCGGCGTGAGGATCCCCGCCTGCTCGTCGGCCAGGGCCGCTACCTCGACGACCTCGGCCGCGGCGCGCTCGCCGCGGCCTTCGTCCGCAGCCCACACGCCCACGCCCGGATCCTCGACATCGACGTCACCGACGCCCTCGACGTCGACGGGCTGGTCGCCATCTACACCTACGAGGACCTCGAGGCGACCGGGACGCGCATCGGCGAGCCCCTGCCGCTGCTGATCCCGCACCCGGCCCTGACCGCCCCGCGCACCGGCTTCCCCCTCGCCAACGGGGAGGTGAACTGCGTCGGCGAGCCGGTCGTGATGGTGGTCGCGCGCGACCGCTACTGGGCCGAGGACGTCTGCGACCGTATCCGGGTCGCGTACGAGCCCCTGCCGCCGGTGGTGGGGGTGGCGGCGGCCCGGGCGGCAGACCGGCTCGTTCACGACGACGTCCCCGGCAACGTCGCCGCCCACCTCGTGCAGGAGGTCGGCGACGTCGAGGCCGCGCTCGCCGTCGACTCCGGCGACTTCCCCGCCTCGCTGGCGACGCTGAAGGCGCTCGTCGGCTGGGACGACTTCGAGGACTACCGCGCCGGCGCGCGGGCCGAGGGTCGTCGGGTGGGCATCGGGCTCGCCTGTTACGTCGAGGGCACCGGTGTGGGGCCGTACGAGGGCGGGCACGTGCACGTCGAGACCAGCGGGCGGGTCTGCGTCTCCACCGGCCTCACCTCCCAGGGGCAGGGCCACCAGACCGTCTTCGCCCAGATCGTCGCCGACGAGCTCGGGGTGGCGCTCGAGGACATCACCGTGACGACCGGCGACACGCGTCGCTTCGGCTACGCGGTCGGCACGTTCGCCTCGCGGGCGGCGGTGATGAGCGGCAACGCGATCGCGCTGGCGGCGCGCAAGGTCCGGACCAAGGCGCTGCGCGTCGCCGGGGAGGCGCTGGAGGCCGACCCCCGCGACCTCGAGATCGTCGAGGGCGTCGTGCGGGTGCGGGGCAACCCCGAGGCTGGCCTGCCGCTCGCGACCGTGGCGGTGCTGGCGAACCCACTGCGCTACGCCTTCGACGAGACCGCGGCCCTGGCCACCCAGTTCGCGGTCGGCGACGCGTCCGGCCCGCCCGTGGCCGAGGACGACGAGCCCGGCCTGGAGGGCCGCGACTACTACTCGCCGACGCAGTCCACCTTCGCCAACGGCATGCACGCCGTCGTCGTGGAGACCGACCCCGACACCGCCGAGGTGCGAGTCCTGCGCTACTGCGTCGTGCACGACTGCGGCCCGCTGCTCAACCCGGTCATCGTCGAGGGCCAGGTGCACGGCGGCGTCGCGCAGGGCATCGGCGGCGCCCTCTACGAGCGCATGCACTACGACGAGAACGGCCAGCTGCTCAACGCCTCTTTCATCGATTTCCTGATGCCGTACGCCACCGAGGTGCCGCCGATCGAGATCGACCACCTGGAGACGCCCTCACCGCTCAACCCCCTCGGCATCAAGGGCGCGGGGAGGCGGGCGTCATCCCCGGGGCGGCGGCGATCGCCTCGGCCATCGAGGACGCCGAGGGTTTCCGTATCACCCGCATGCCGCTGTCGCCCAGCGAGCTGTGGGAGCTGCGCCGGCGCTTCGCGGCCGGCGAGCTCGAACCCCTGCACCGGCGCCGGGCGGCGTCCCCGTCCTCCCCGGAGGCCCGATGAAGATCCGCGGTGACGCCCTGCTGTCCGCACCGGTCGAGCGGGTCTATCCCGCCCTGCACGACCCCGCGGTGCTCACCCGCGCCCTTCCCGGAGTCGAGCGCCTCGAGGAGGTCGCCCCCGACCGCTACCGCATGACGATCACCGCCGGGGTCGCCGCCATCAAGGGCTCGTACGAGGGCGAGGTCGCCCTCATCGACCCCCGGCCGCCCGGCTCGTTCGTGCTGCGGGCGTGCGGCGCGGGCGCGCCCGGCACCGTCCGCGCCGAGGTGGCCGTCACCCTGACCGACGCGGGCGAGGGGTGTACCCGGGTGGAGTACGACGTCGACGCCGAGGTCGGCGGCATGGTCGGCGGGGTGGGCCAGCGGGTGCTGGCCGGCGTCGCGAAGCGGACGGCGGGGGAGTTCTTCCGCAACGTCGACGACGTGCTCGCGGGCCGGGTGCCGACCGGGGCCGGGCTGCCGCAGCAGCGCGCGGGGGAGCAGGTCCCGGTGGCGACCGCGACGCGGCCCGCGGCCGCCGTCACCTCCTCGGGGGACTTCGTCCGCGGTGCCCTCGTCGGCGCGGCGATCGCGCTCGCCGGCGCCGCGGTCGGCGCGTGGCTGGGCCGACGGCGATAATGCCACCCACCCCCGGCCGGAGGAGCCGGCCATGAGAGCGTTCACCGCCGCGGCGATCCAGATCGCGCCGGTCCCCGGGCCGCTGACCGCGGAGGCGGCGAAGGCCAACGGTGCAAAGGCCGTCGAATACGTCGAGCGCTGCGTCGATGCGACCGGTGCCGAGCTGGTGGTGCTGCCCGAGACCGCCTCCACGGGCTTCACGCCCGGACTGGCCGCCGAGCAGCTGTGGGACCTGGTCAGCGAGGTGCCGGGCGCGGTCACCGAGCCGCTGCAGGAGGTGGCACGCCGACTCGGCGTGCACGTCGTGTGGGGCACGTACGAGCGCGGGCCCGAGCGGGGTGTCGTCTTCAACGCCGCGCCACTGATCGGGCCGAGCGGAGAGGTACTGGGCGTTTACC
>JALYMT010000184.1 GCA_030773555.1 Actinomycetota bacterium
CTCCTCGAGGAGGGCGGGCCGGCCGAGCCATGCCCGCGCTGACCAGGAGGCCGCGGCGAGCGCGTCCTCGGCGGGCAGGCCGGCCTCGTGCAGTGCCTGCACCTCGTCGCCGATGCGCCCGTGCGCCAGCGAGCCGCCGGCATCGGTGCCCGCGAAGATCGGCACACCGGCTTCGTACGCGGCCCGGACGCGGGGGCGGGCGCTCGCGTGCAGTCGGCGCATGTGCTCGGCGTACGCGGGGAAGCGCGCAGCGCTCGCGGCGATTCCCGGGAAGGTGTCGATGTTGATCAGTGTGGGGACCAGCGCCACCCCGCGCGCGGCCATGACGCCGAGCAGGTCGTCGTCGAGGCCGGTGCCGTGCTCGAGGCAGTCGACGCCGGCGTCGAGCAGGTCGGCGAGCCCGTCCTCTCCGAAGCTGTGCACGGTCACCCGCGCGCCGCTGTCGTGGGCGGTGCGCACCGCCTCGACCAGCGCCTCCTTCGGCCAGCAGGGCGCCAGATCGCCCCGCTCCCGCTCGATCCAGTCACCGACGAACTTCACCCAGCCATCGCCCCGGCGGGCCTGCCGGGCAGCGGCGGCGGGCAGGTCGTCGGGCTCGAGCTCCTCGCCGTAGTTGCGCAGGTAGCGACGGGTCCGGGCCAGGTGCCGCCCGGCGCGGATCACCGCGGGCAGGTCGCCCCGCTCGTCGAGCCAGCGGGTGTCAGCGGCGACGCCGCAGTCCCGGGCCAGCAGCACGCCCGCGTCGCGCTCCGCGAGCGCCTGGCGCTCGGTCTCGTCGCGGTCGACCGCGCCCTGCGGGCCCAGGCCGATGTGGCAGTGCGCGTCGACCAGCCCAGGCACGATCCACCCGTCGGCCACCGTCTCGGCCGCCGCCACCGGCTCGTACGTCACCCGCCCGTCGAGGACGTAGAGGTCGCGGTGTTCCTCCTCGGGCAGCACCACTCCCCGCACGTGCAGCGGTGCGGCGTGAGCCTCGGCCGGGCGCGTACTCATCACGAACGCCAGACGCTACCCACGCGACCGGGCAGCGGGACACGCGTCAGCGGGACACGCTCGCGTCAGCGGTTGCCGATCGCGTCAGCGGTTCTCGATGGACGAGCGGGGCGCGGGCGTGATGCCGCTGGCGCTGTCGGGACCCGACACCAGCGGCGGCAGCGCCGGGACCCGGACCGGATGGGCAGGCTGGAGGACGCCGTGGCGCAGCCGCTGCGGGCCCAGGGTGGCCGCGGCGATGGCGTCCAGCGGCGCCTTGGGCCGGCGGTCGGCGTACAGCAGCCCGTTGACCTCCTGATAGGTGTCGGCGAACTGCGTGTAGCAGAAGCCGGTGATGTGATCTAGGGAGGCGACCACGGCCACCAGGGCGGCGTAGCGGCGGACCAGCTCCTCCGGGTCGGCGACGGTGGAGTAGCCCCACGCGGCGGGCTGGTGCAGCCGGTCGTCGGGCTCGTCGTCGGCGAAGGGCAGCCCGCCCCAGCCGACCTGGGCCTCCCCGCCCTCGCGAAGCCGATGCCGCCGAACTCCGACAGCACCACGGCCCGAGTGCCGCCAGCGGCGCTGGGCCGGGCCCGCGCGGGGTCGTCGAGCACCTGGATCCGGCCGTTGTTGCCGAAGCCGCGCAGCGTCTGCTCGAGCAGGTCGGGGGCGTAGCGGTCGCGCAGCCGCTCGGGCAGCGACTCGTAGTCGTGGATGCCCACCAGGTCGCCGCCGAGGGCCTCCCAGCCGTCGTTGGCGACGACCAGCCGGGTCGGGTCCAGCGCCTTGGTGAGCAGGGCGACGGCCTCCACGTAGTGGCGCTGCTCCTCCCGGCCGGGCAGGCTGAGCACCCCGGTGGACTCGTTGAACGGCACCCAGGCCACCACGCACGGGTGGGAGCGGTCGCGCTCGACCGCCTCGGTCCACTGGGTCACCACCCGGCGGATGGCGACCTCGTCGAAGCGGTAGGCCCGGGGGCATTTCCTCCCACACCATCAGCCCGAGCCGGTCGGCCCAGTACAGGTAGCGCGGGTCCTCGATCTTCTGGTGCTTGCGGACCCCGTTGAAGCCCATCGCCTTGGCCAGCTCCACGTCGCGGCGCAGCGCGTCGCCGTCGGGGGCGGTCAGCCCGCTGTCCGGCCAGTAGCCCTGGTCGAGCACGAGGCGCAGGGGGATCGGGCGGCCGTTGAGCAGGAACTGCCCGGCGCGCACGCCGACGCTGCGCATGCCGGTGTAGCTCTCCACCCGGTCGAGCACGGTGCCGTCGGTGTCGAGCACCTCGAGGACGGCGTCGATCAGCGCGGGGTGCTCCGGGCTCCAGGTCAGCTCGTCCCGGAGCGTGTCCACGCCGCGGCCGTCGAGGACGAACTCCCGATCGACGCGGGGCCCGAGCACGCCGACGAGGTCGTCGACGAGCAGGCGGCCCCCGTAGGACAGCCGGACCCGCAGCCGCACGCCCTCGTCCAGCGGCCCGTCCAGGCCGGCCTGCATGCTGACGGCGTAGCGGTCGAGGTCGGAGGACCAGTGCAGCCGGGACACGGAGACCTCGGGCACCTGCTCGAGCCACACGCTCTGCCAGATCCCCGTGGTGCGGGGATACCAGATCAGGTGGGGCTCGAGCTCCCAGTCCTGCTTGCCGCGGGGCTTGGCCAGGTCGGCGGGGTCGTCCTGGGCGCGGACGACGATCTCGCGCCGGGAGCCGGCGTAGGCGGTGAGGTCGAGGGCGAAGCTGGTGTAGCCGCCCTCGTGCCGGCCCACGGGGTGCCCGTCGACCCAGACGCTCGCGACGTAGTCCACGGCGCCGAAGTGCAGGAGCAGGTGCTCCCCGGGGGGACGGCGGGCAGGTCGACCTGGCGGCGGTACCAGCAGACGAGGCGGAAGCCAGGGGAGCCCACGCCGCTGGCGCTGGTCTCCGGCGCGAACGGCACCACGATCCGGTCGTCCCAGCTGACCTCGCGGGGATGCCGGCAGTGCCCGGCGGGGTCGTCCGCGAAGTCCCACTCCGCGTCGAGCAGGACCATGGAGTCCCGGCGCAGTTGGGGACGGGGATGGCCGGAAGCGCGCATATCCAAAGTTACGGTCTGCTCACGCAGAGCAACGGAACGGCGCGCGCTGTTTCTGCTGGGGATAACCGGGCATTTCCGGGATCGCGCCGCGAGGGCGCCCGGTTGGCGCCCCCCGCCTTTCCGGCAGAAGGGGGGCGCGGATGACACGCGTGCAGATGTGGGGCGGCTTCGAGAGCACTTTCTTGCCACGCCACGACCGCGACTCCTTCGAGACGACCGGTCACGACCGGCGGTGGCGGGCGGATCTCGCGGCGCTGAGCTCCGCG
>JALYMT010000185.1 GCA_030773555.1 Actinomycetota bacterium
GCCGCCCTGACGATCCGGACCACGTACACGCCACCGAGCCAACTGCCGCCGTACGAGGACGACCTCGGCGGTGACGGCCTGGTGCGCTACAAGTACCGGGGCGCCGACCCGCAGCAGTCCGACAACCGCGCCCTGCGGGCCGCCCTGTCGCGGGGTCTGCCACTGGCGTACTTCGTCGGCATCGACAAGGGCGTCTACTCGCCGCACTACCCCGTCTGGCTGGTCGGAGAGGACGCCGCCCGGCACGAGTTCGCGGTCGCCGTCGACCAGGGGCAGCGCCTCGTGTCACCGGGGGCGCTGGCCGGCCCGCAGCGGGAGTACGTCGCCCGGCTGACCAAGTTGCGACTGCACCAGCCGGTCTTCCGGGCGCGGGTGCTGCGGGCGTACGCGGAGACGTGCGCGATGTGCCGGCTGCGTCACGCCGAGCTGCTCGACGCCGCGCACATCACCCCGGACGGCCGTCCCCTGGGGACGCCGGTCGTCCCCAACAGACTGGCGCTGTGCAAGCTGCACCACAGCGCGTACGACCGGAACATCCTCGGCGTGCGACCCGACCTGGTCGTCGAAGTCCAGCAGCGCATCCTCGACGAGATCGACGGCCCCATGCTGCGGCACGGGCTGCAGGAGATGACCGGCGTACGGCTGACGATTCCGCGGTCGCACGACGCGCAGCCCGACCGGGCGCGGCTGACCGAGCGGTACGCCGAGTTCCGCCTCGCCGGCTGATCAGGTTGCGTTCTCGGATCCGCCACGGGCGATGACCTCCAGCCACTCCCGCTGCCGCTGCCGCAGGTAGGGGCAACTCGTCGAGGTAGCGCAGTCGCGTGTCGGCCTGCCAGGCCACGCGCGCAGGCGGGTCGTCGTCGAAGAGCAGGCGGCCGTGGAGCGCGACTCGGCCGGCCAGCCACAAGGGCGCGGTGTCGAGGACGACCAGGTCGACCAAGGCTGGGACGCGTACCTGCCAGGCATCCGGGGCGCGCGTCCCCCACCAGGCAGCGACGTCGAGGTCGCTGTCGGGGCGGGGACCGCTGCCAGGGCTCTCGCCCGTGCGGGCTCGGCTGCCGTGGACGAAGGCGAAGCGCGCCCCGGCACCGCGCAGGCTCTCGACGATCTCCTCCTCGTCGAACGCCGCTGAGGGTCGGCCCGTCACGTCCATACCGCTCATCCTGCCCAGCGGGCACTCGCCGATCAGGCAGGGGGAAGGGCCCGTAGGGCGTCGAGCACGTCGAGGTAGCCGTTGCTGCCCTGCCAGAGGGCGTCGGCGACCGGTTCGAGCCGGCCCGGCGCCCAGCGCCGCTCCTCGTAGGTCCGGGTACGTGTCCGCAAGCCGCTCAGGCTGACCGCGAGTTCGTCGTCCAGGCGGGTTCGCAGTTCGTCCGGGGTGGGCGCCGGCAGGCGTACGGGCTCGCTGCGTCCGTCGCGTACGGCGGCGAGGGCTTCCTCGGCCAGGCCCTCGGTCGAGCTCCACAGCAGCACCGGACGGTCGATGTGGTGGTTCCAGACCGGCGCGTGGGCCGACCTCCACAGGGGGAGCGCCGGCAGCTTGCTCAGGCGGGTGGCGCTGGCCCAGTGCGCGCTGCCGGTCGGCTCGGCCAGCCACGGCACATCCGGCGCCGGCAGGTCGACGCACAGGGCGACCGTGATGACGTCGAGGTCGCGCGGGCCGCTCAGCACCTCCCCCGCCGCCCAGAGCTGCACGACGCGCAACGGGAAGATCGACGCGGGGCGGACGGCCATGTCGGCGCAGGTCTGTGCCAGCGCCTCGAGGTGGTGCACGGCCCGGGTCCATTTCACGCCGCCATCCTCACGCAGACCGGGTCTCGACGGCTCGAGACGTGGGCATCGGGGCGTGCATGCGCAGGGTCGTGGTCCTCACCACCGGCGGCACGATCGCGACGCGCGGCGCGGGCACCGAGCGGGTGGCCCGCGACTCGGGGCAGGACCTGCTGGGGCGCGTGCAGCTGCCGGCCGAGGTGACGGTGCAGATCCGTGAGGTCCTGCGGCTGGGCAGCTACGCGTTCACGACGGCGGACATGCGCACCGTGCTGACGGCCGTACGCGAGGCGCTCACGGATCCCGCCGTCGACGGGGTGGTGGTGACCCACGGCACCGACACGATGGAGGAGACGTCCTTTCTCGTCGACCTCTTCCTCGCCGACGGTCGCCCGGTCGTGTTCACCGGCGCGCAGCGCGGCGCGGACGACCCCACCTCGGACGGGCCGACGAACCTGCGGGACGCCGTGACCGTGGCTGCCGCGCCAGCCAGCCGCGGATGCGGCGCGCTCATCGTCTTCGACGGTGGGCTGTTCGCCGCCCGCGGCACCCGCAAGGTGCAGACGCTCGCCTCGGTGGCGTTCGGCAACCCAGGCGGTGGGCCGCTCGGGCAGGTCGTCGAGGGACGGCTGCACCTGCACGCGCGCCCCGTACGCCCCGCCCCGCTGGACGCGGGCCGGTTGGACCTCGACGGCGTACGCGTGGACATCGTCGCCGTCTACCCGGGATGCGACCCGGTGTTCCTCGAGGCGGCGGTGGCAGCGGGCGCGCGCGGCGTCGTGCTGGAAGCGACGGGGGCGGGCAACGCCAACCCGCCG
>JALYMT010000186.1 GCA_030773555.1 Actinomycetota bacterium
GCGAACTCGGCCACCGGCCCCTGCTCCTCGTGGAATCCCGGCTCCCCCCGGGGGCGGGGGCGGGATGGGCGCGGGCGAACTCCGCGAGCTCGCCGACCTGCCGCCCGGCCACCCCAGGCGGCCAGGCGTTCCCAGCCGGCGATCGCGTCGATTCGCGAGGCCGGATCCCGGTCCGCGGGCTCGACCGCGAGCAGCGCGGCGAGCAGTTCCGGGCCGGGCGCCAGCTCCGCCAGCATCCCTGCACGACCACTACGCTCGAAGACGTGTTCGATGATGCCAGGCGGGCGGGTCACCCGACTACCCGCCGAACAGGTGATGTGGACAGCGTCCGCAATCGTGGCAACCTGCCGCCTCTGAGGGGCTAGGGCAGGGCGGCGTACGCCTGCGGAATCGCCTCGGCACATTCAGCCGGGAACAACGTGAACGGCGTCGCTTCGAGCGTGCGCTTCGCCCCGCGGCCGACGGCCTTCCAGGTGCCGACGACTCGGCCGTCGGTGACGACGGTGGGCCGGAACACGCCGTTGCCGCCGGGGACGATGCGAGTCGCGAACTCGGTGGGCAGGGTCGCCCGCCGGTCGGCGTAGCCGAGGATGAACTCGTCGAACCCGGGGAGCAGGGAAGGTGCCGCGCGCCTCGCGGCGGCAGGCGTCGAAGAGGTCGGGGATGCGGGGGTCCATGAGGTGCTCGACGCCCTCGACGTCGATGCTGGCGAGCTGTGGTCGAGCCAGCGCCAGCCCGGCGCGGACGTCGGCGGCGACGAGGTTCGTCCACCGGGTGAAGTCCTTGACCGTCGCCGGGCCGTGGCTGCGGAAGTAGCGCTCGACCCACTCGCCGAGGGCCTCCGCACGCTCGAGGCGCCGCGGCTGTGGAATCCACTCGTCGACGAGCACGACCAGCTGCTCGCACCCGCGCATCGGCCCGAAGCACAGGACGCCGGTCTGTGCCTGGTGGAACAGCAGGTGGTAGCCGCGGGGCCCGGTCGCGGCCACCCCGCCCTCGGTCCACGTCTCGAGCATCTCGTCGCGCGTCAGCCGCCGGCCACCGGCGAGCGCGACCTCGGCCACGTCACGGGCGCGCTCGAGGGTGGCGGTGTCGAGCCCGAGCTCGGCGCGACGGGTCGCGGCGCCGGCCAGCACGCGGGGGGCGGCCAGCTGCAGCATCCACGGGAGGTCCTCGGCCACCACGAGGTGCAGCGTGCCGCGCATCGGCCACGACCTGACCACTTCGCCCGCGTCGAGCGCGTCCTCCACTGCTTGACGGCTGCGCGAGGTCGTCCGCAGCGCGACCGAGGTGAGGACGCCGGGCAAGTCCTGCGCCTGCAGGGCGGTCAGCTCGCGGACCGCCTCGGTCGCGGTGGCGACTGCGCGCCCGGCGATCCGCTGCGCCACCAGTCGAAGCAGGGCAACCTCGTGCAGGGAAGTCATGCCCACCAGTGGTAGCCCCGGCGCGAGCCGTTCCTTGTAGCGGGCATGGGCGAAGGCTGCCAGACCGGACCGACACTTTCGTACGGCGCACTGACCTGACTGCGGCGGATCTTGCCCGCGCAGTGCAATTAGCTGCTAACATTCGATAGTGACTAACGCCACAACGACCGCCCCTCAGGACTGCACCGTCCTCGTCGCCGGTGCCGGGCCTACCGGCCTGACCCTCGCCTGCAACCTCCGCGCGAGCGGCGTCTCCGTACGAGTCGTCGACGCGGCGCCCGGGCCAGCCAGCACCTCGCGCGCCTTGGGACTGCAGCCGCGGGGTGTGGAGGTGCTCGAGCGCGCCGGCGCACTGGGGAATCTGGAGCAGCGTGCCAACCCGATCCGGCAGGTGGTCGTCAACCTCGGCGGGCGCACGTCGGCCCGTCTGCAGCTTGGGCAAACCACGAGGCTCGTGACCCGACCGGGGCTGCTGGTCTCGCAGGCCCACATCGAAGCGGGCCTGCGCGTCGCCTGGTGCAGCTGGGCGGAACGGTGGAGTGGGGCTGCGCGGTGCGCGGCGCCCAGCAGGACGCCGAGCGGGTGACCGTACGGCTCGGCGACGACTCGGTCGTCCGGTGCGCCTGGCTCGTCGGCTGCGACGGCGCGCACAGCCGGGTCCGCAAGCTCGCTGGCATCGGCTTTCCCGGCGTGCAGATCGTCGAGCGGTTCCTGCTGGCCGACGTGCACGCCGATCTGCCGGTGGCGCACGACACGGCCTCGGTGTGGCTGAAGGGGGACGAGATGCTCGCCGCGTTTCCGTTGCCGGGGGCGGATCTGTGGCGGCTGATGGCTCCCGCCCCGGCGGGCGCGCCCGACGAGGCGAGCGGGCAGGAAGTGCTCGAACTGCTCGTCGGTGAACTGCACGAGCGCACGGGCTGCCCCACGTCCGTCGTACGAGGGGCGGAGTGGACGTCGACGTTCCGCATCCATCGCCGCCTGGCGGAGCGGTTCCGGGAGGGCAGGATGCTGCTGGCCGGGGACGCTGCCCACATCCACAGCCCCGTGGGCGGACAGGGCCTGAACACCGGGCTCGGTGACGCGGAGAACCTGGCCTGGAAGCTGGCCCTCGTCGCCTCCCGCCGAGTAGCGCCCGCGCTGCTGGACAGCTACGCCGCCGAGCGGCGACCGATCGCGGCCGAGGTGCTCGAGTCCACCAGTGCGATGACCCGCATGGTCATCGGGGAGAGCGTGCTCGCGCGCGTGGTGCGTGACCGCGTCTTCGTGCCCCTGTTGAGCCGCCGGGTCGTGCAGCGGATGATCTGGGAGCAGGCGTCGCAGCTCAAGGTGCACTACCGGTCGGGACCCTTGGCGCGCACGCCTTGGTGGCGCGTCCGCTCGCGCCCGTTGCCCGGCGACCGGGTCCCCGACCTGGCGTGCTGTCGCGCCGACGGCAATGCGACGCGGCTGGACGCCGAACTCGGGTCCCGGTGGGTGCTGCTGGTTCCCTCGCCCGCAGCGGGCCTAGCGGCCGCCGCTATCGAGAGGTCCGTGCAGCTCGCCCGCGAGCGGCTGGGTGCCGACCGCGTCACCATCCTCACGCCCGCCGAGGTCCAGGTCGCGCACCTGCTGCTGGTGCGTCCCGACGCGCACCTCGCGTGGCGGGGCACACCCTCGGCAGCCGCGCTGGACGCGTGGCTGGCCGGCGTACTGCACCACGGAGTCGCCGGATGAGGGACGAGCAGGTGCCGAACCCACCCGAGCGGCCCGGGCTGCGGGAACGGAAGAAGGCCGCGACGCGGCGCCGGATCCAGGAGAGTGCGCTGGGACTCTTCGTCGAGAAGGGCTACGACGCGACGACGGTCGAGGAGGTCGCCGCCGTCGCGGGCGTGTCGCACATGACCTTCTTCCGGCACTTCCCCACCAAGGAGGCGGTCGTCGAGAGCGACGACTATGACCCCCTCATCGCGGAGCTGATCCGCCGCTGCCCTGCCGAGGAGCATCCCCTCGACGCGTTGCGCGCGGCGCTCGCCGAGGGCCTGGCCGCCGTCTACGACGTGCACCGTGACGTCCTGCTCGTCCGGACCCGGCTGATCCTCACCACGCCGGCTCTGCGGGCGCATCGCGCTGACAACCAGTACGCCACGGAGCGCCTGTTTGCCGACGCTCTCGCGGCTCGAGGCGGTGGCGGCAGCACCTTCGACCTGCGCGTGCACGCCGCGGCTGCGCTCGCCGCGCTCACCGTGGCGCTGAGCAGCTGGGTGGATTCCGGCGGCGCCGAGCACCTCCCCGACCTCGTCGACCGCGCCTTCCAAGTCCTCCGGCCGGCAGCTGGGACGACGGAGCACGACTGATCCTGCGCACTGGAAAATGATCACGGTGCGGCACGTGCCGCGCAAGGATCTGCCCGCCCTCCAGCAACGTCGGACCGAAGGCCCGCTCAGCAGTAGCGCGGGCTGAGGCAGTGCACGGGCGCGACCTGCAGCGTGCGCGGGTCGAAGCCGGACACGTACCGCTCCGCCTCCTGTTCCTCGCCGTCCGAGGATGGGCTGCTGATCTCGACCCGGTGGCCGTCGAGAAATCGCAGCGCGGGCTGCTCCAATCGGTCCACGTCACGCCAGACGAGGACCTCGCGGGACAGCAGGCCGCGTCGCGAGCGCAGCTTGACGTCGTACGCATCGTCGATCGTCGCGCTCCAGCGCGTGGCGACCAGCTCGTAGCGGCCGTCAGGGGAGACAACCCGGTCGACCACGCTCTCGCCGGAGAGGGCGTGCCACGCAGTCGCCAGCATCATGACCAGCAGGCCGAACGCCACGGCCAAGCCGGCGACCAGCCGGGGCAGGACACGGCGCCAAGCGGCCAGTCCGGCGAGACCCAGCAGGAACGCCACCGCCCGGCCGAGGAGCACCGGGTGGGCGACCCAGGCGAGGTAGCGCGATTGCCAGGGGTTCCAGGTGCCCAGCGCGGTAGCGAGGAGCAGGAGACACGCGACGCCCGCCAGCACGTGGGCCCGCCTGACCGGCCGAATCGCGCCGCTCGCGCGCCACTGTCTCGTGTCCCACGCCCTTGCCCCTCGTCCGTCCCTGCCCGCCTGCCCGTTCTCAGCAGCGTCTCAGCCGAAGGGGAGGATCGAGCCGTAAACGTCTGAACCCGGCTTCTAGACAAGGGCAGCTCGACGGTACGTGCCAGCCTCTCGGGTCGGGGGCCCGCTGCGCTCGTCCGTCAGCGGCCGCGCTGCACGACCACCCTGCGGAAGAAGTCGACGAGGGCATCGGCGTGAGCGTCGAAGGTGAAGTCGAGCCGCTGCTCCCACACCCGCTCCCGCACCGCCGCCACCGCCTCGCGGTCGCGCAGCAGCTCCCCGAGATGCGCCATGTCGCGGAAGAACAACCCGACTCCGCGCTCGCGCACCAGCGTCTGCGTCGCCACCACCGCGCCCGAGTTGTCGCGCTGCAGCAGCGGCACGCCGGCCGCGACCAGCGTGGTGAGCCGCGCCGGGTAGTTGAGGTCGTCCCAGTCGGCGCGGCGCAGGTCACCGCCGTTGCGGGAGGCGAAGGTGTGCAGCCAGCCCGCGTCGTACTGCGAGAACTCGCGCACCCAGTCCCCTT
The DNA here is from genome assembly GCA_030773555.1 of Actinomycetota bacterium. Classification (GTDB taxonomy): domain Bacteria; phylum Actinomycetota; class Actinomycetes; order JALYMT01; family JALYMT01; genus JALYMT01. The sequence goes on from JALYMT010000186.1 coordinate 5,012, forward strand.
GGTGCACCACGCCGTGCAGGTGCAGGTTGCCCGGTGCCATCCGCTGCGTCTTCTCGATCCACGCCCGCCACTGCCCGTGGGTGAAGTCGCCGTAGAAGTGCAGGTGCACGCCCTGCTCGGCGAGCTCGGCGACGGTGTGCGGGTGCAGCCCGATCGGCCGGCCCGGGACGACGGTGTGGACCTCGCCGTCGCGCTCCGACAGCAACGGGGAGCGCTCCGAGGTGAACCACTCCCGCTTCGGCAGGTCACCGTCGAGGACGTGGTACGGCACCTCCGCGCTGCCCGGGATCGCCAGCGCCGTCCAGTCGCGCATCTCCGGGCTGGAGAAGACGAGCCCGTCAGAGCGGGTCGAGAGCTCGACGAGGTCGGCCCAGTGCCCCTTCTCCCGCGAGATGAACAGGCCCTCCTTGTAGTGCCAGACGAACGGCACGCCCGGGTTCGCCCGCAGCACCTCGGCGGCGAAGGGCACGGCCTGCCAGTTCAGCAGTGCGTAGATGACGTCGATGCCGAGGTCGCGCACCGCCTCGCGCCACCCCTCGTACGGGGCGTCGGTTACGTGGCCGAAGGGCAGCGGGCCGACGGTGTTGTACCAGTACGGCTCGCGCATCCACAGCCCGTAGAGCTCGTGGCCGCGCTCCTCGAGGGCCAGCACCCGCTCGGGGTTGTACGCCAGCTCCCCGCACAGCAGGATCCGCAGCCCGTCCTCGGCGCGCGGGGTGTCCGGCCGCTCCCGGAAGCGGCGGTAGTGCTCCACCTCGTCGATCGGGTTGCCGACCGTGGTGTGCATGCGCAGTGGCTCGCGCACCGCGAAGCGCGAGCGGTAGGTGTTGAGCCCGCCGACCGGCTCGCGCAGCACCTTCGACAGCTGGTGCGGGTGGGCCACCCACTCACAGGTCACCTGCCCCGTCTCGACGACCGGTCCGAGCGCGGCGAGCCGCGTCCACAGCATCCGGTCGAGGTCGTCGGTGAGCAGCTCGTCGCGCTCGACCCACCGGTCGTCGGTGCGCCGGTGCATCACCTGCACCAGCTGCAGGGGCTCGCCCTCGATGCGCCCCTCGGCGTAGCGGTTGTACGAGTGCCGCACGCCGGCCACGGCGAGGGCCGCCGCAGGCTCGGCGTCCAGCGCGGCGGCGAGGGCCTCCAGGTGCTCGGGCGTGAGCAGGTCGTCGGCCGGCAGGTACGTGACGTACCCCGCGGACGTGTGCGCGAGCCCGGTGTTCAGCGCCGCGCCCAGGCCGCGGTTGCCGTCGTGGCGTACGAGCCGCAGGCGCGGGTCGTCGGGCAGCAGCGGCTCGACCGGCTGCGGGGAGCCGTCGTCGACGACGACCGCCTCCCAGTTCCGGAACCGCTGGGCGAGCAGCGAGCCCAGCGCGGCGGGCAGGAACGCCGCGGCGGTCCGGTCGGCCAGGTGCACGGGGACGACGACGGAGACTGCGGGTGCGGGAGCCACGCTCAGAACGTCCCGCGGTAGAGCGAGCACCCGAAGCACCCGGCGGGCAGGGGGTCGGCGAGGAGCGCGGCGCGCAACCGCCCGTAAGCCTCGCCGCGCCAGACGTCGGCCAGCTCGGCCCCGCGCAGGTCGCCCATCGCGACCCGGCCGTCGCCCATGACCATGTAGCAGGGCAGGCACACCGCGCAGGCGAGGTTGCCCGCGGAGGTGACCTCGAGCTGGAGGTGCCGGGGCAGGGCCGGGGCCCCGGCCTCGACCGCTCCGCCCTCGATCGCCACGTTCTTGGCCGCCATGTCGGCACCCCGCTTCCCCGGGCAGTACCGCCAAAACGGCGACGGAAAGGACGCGGCCGGTGAACCCCAAGTCCCTCGCGGCGCGGGACTGGTGGCTCGAGGACACGGTGCAGGGGCTCCTCCGGCACGACGACCGGCTGCGCGGGCTGGACGTGCAGGTGCGCTTCGACGGCGGCGTCGCGCACGTGGACGGCTGGGTCGGCTCGCAGGAGGAGCGGGAGCAGCTGCGCGAGGCCGTGTGCTCGCTGCGCGGGGTGTACGCGATGTGGGACGGGCTGGTCGTCGGCGACCGGGGGCCGCTGCGCACCCTCGACGTGGGCTGCGGCGGGACGAAGCAGCGGGCGACGTCGGTGGGTGTGGACCGGTGGCCGGCGCCGGGGGTGGACGTGGTCGCCGACGTCACCGCGCGGCTGCCCTTCGTCGAGCGCAGCGTCGACCGGGTCTACGCGTGCACATCCTCGAGCACGTGCTGGACCTGGTGTCGCTGATGGACGAGCTGCACCGAGTCCTCGCCGACGACGGCGTGCTGCACGTGCTGTCCCCGCATTGGCAGTCCATCGGCGCGGTCGGAGACCCGACGCACGTGAAGTACCTCGACGTGCAGACGTTCAAGTGGTTCTGCGGCCCGCACGGCGGGTCGGCGGTCTGGTACCCGCTGCACGCCGGGTACGACGGCGCGAGCGTCTTCGCCGACCTGGTCCCCGTACGGCCCGGCGCGCCGCTGCCCGACGAGGAGCGCCTGACCCGGTTCTTCGACTAAACGTGGCGCCGGGGACGGGCGGGGCGGGGATGTGGGGGGTCGTCTGCCGGAAGCACGGCGGCGCAGCCGGCCAGGTCAAGCGCAAGGCCGAGGTTCGGCTCGCCATGGCCGCGGACCACGTGACGAAGGAGTTGCTGCGTATCGCGCTCGATCCGCAGCGGGACGACGACCGCAAGCTCAGAGCGATTCTCGCGGCGCTTGATCGAGCGGGGATTCGCCCCGGCCTGACCGTCGAGGTGGGGGCCGCCAGCGAGGTGTCGTGGGCCGCGCTGCTCGGCGGCATTCTTGTGGACGACCCTCTGGGCGTTGACCCCGAGGAGGAAGCGGAGCACCGCCGCAAGAACGCGGAGCAGCTGGCCGCTGGGGATGGACGCGTGACTCGGGGCGAGGTCGTCAAGGGCGACCGCCGAGCGCTGCCGTCCGCCCCGATGCAGGTGGGACGGGACGCGGGCTCTTCTGCATCTTCGCGCGACCCCGCGTGCCGAGTCGCCGTAGCGCCCCCGTAGCGCCGAGGCGAAGCAAGATCGTCGGCAGGGCCCGGCCCTGGTCAGGTGGTGCCCCCGAGAGGATTCGAACCTCCGACAAACGGTTTAGGAAGTCGTTCGGGGCACGGCGCTGACCTGCGTCGTTGCCAGGGACAGGCCGCCCTACCTGGGGAAACTCCCCTCAGTAGTTACCAACGTTTCGCACCCTTTCCTAG
>JALYMT010000187.1 GCA_030773555.1 Actinomycetota bacterium
ACCCAGCCCGGCGGCCAGCCGCCAACCCAGCCCGGCGGTCAGCCGCCAACCGCGCCTGCGGTGCTCGCCAGCCCACCGGCGGTCGAGCCGGCTGCCCCGCCGGCCCGGGCAGCAGCGATGGAGCCCCCGACCGAGGTCATTCCCCGGGTCACCGGCGCCACGGCCAGCAGCCGGCCGGCCCCCGATCCGGGGCCGGAGACGGCCTACGTCCCGCTGTCGAGCCTGCTCGGTGACGGGCCCAGCTCATCCGAGCAGGCCGCGCGGCAGAGCCCCGGCGCACTTGGTGGTCTGCGCCGCTGGTTGCGTCAGCCCCAGCCGCCGTCCGACGACCCGACCGACGAGCGGTAGCCCCGCGGTCGGGCGCGGGCGCCGGCGCCCGCGGGGTCAGCGGCTGGAGCCGAACTCCTCCGAGACGATGTGGTGGAACATCGTGTCGACCTCGTCCTCGCTCATCGTCAGCCGCCGACGGTAGCGGGGGAGCAGTCGCGCCCTGACCAGCCGGAGGTCACTCCGCACCGGCAGGGCGGCGAGGTAGCACAGGCCGGCGAGGGTCACGAGGAAGAGCGTGGCGGCGATGTTCAGCAGCGCCCACAGGCACACCAGCAGCACGCCGCCGATCGTGACGACGCGCCGGAGGGCCGAGCGGACGGTGACGGATCGGTGCGGCAAGGGGAACCTCCGGCAGGGCAGGGTGGACGCCGGGGGGAGCAGCCCGAGAGCGAGAGTTGCCAGGGCTGTTGCCGGCCTGCGGAGGGGAGTCGGGCCGCGGGAGGAATTCCTTGAGGAAGGACACCGCTGGAACTTCCGCGACCTGGCGTGCGCGACGAGAACTTTGCCGCCTGCTGCCGTCCGGCAGGGACGGCCGGGGTCGGCCGCCTGAGTCAGCCACTCGGTCAGCCGCCCGGGTCAGTTGCCGGGACGGCCGGGCTCGCGGACCTGGGCGGCGAGGTAGGCAGGGGCGTAGCCGCTGAGCTGGGCGACGCGGTCGACGGCGTAGCCCTGCTGGAGGAGGTCGAGCGCCTGCTCCAGGGTCCACCCGGGTCGCGGGTCGTTCATCGAGCGGGTCTCGACGGGGGCGGGAGTGCGGCGACGACGTCCGGAAGTGCTCATGACCGGAATTCTGCCGTCTCGCCGGAGCCATCGGGTGATCTCTGCGCGTTCGCCAGCCGCCGCCGGGTGCGCACCTCGCGGGCTGCGCGGCGGGCCACCTCCGCGCCGACCAGCGCCGCGAGCACCCAGGTGAGCCCGCCGGCGAGGGCCAGCGGGGAGCGCGGATCGCCGACCGAGGCCCCGAAGGCGGCGTACGCGAAGGTACGGGGGGCGCCACCCACCGCCGTTCCGGCCGCGATCTGCCAGGCCCGGATCCCGAGCGCGCCCGCCAGGTAGGACAGGGGGGCGTCGGGCACGCCCGGCACCAGCCGCTGCCCGATGACGGCGAGCAGGCCGTGGCGCACCAGCAGGCCCTCCAGCGCCTCCGCTCGCTCCCCGGCGAGCTCCCGCGCCCCTGCCCGGCCGATCCACCGCCCGACCAGCAGCGCGACCACCGCCGACAGCACGCTCGACAGGATCGCGAGTGCGGTCCCGGGCGCGGCCCCGAAGAGCAGGCCGGCGGCCCCTGTCAGCAGCGGGCCGGGAACGAGCAGGGCTCCGAGCAGGACCGAGAGCCCCACGTAGGCCACCGGTGCGGCCGGGCCGGCGTCCTGCACCCAGCGGCGCAACGCCTCGACGTCGACGACGTCGGTGACCGACAGGACGATCGCCAGGGTGGGGAGCAGCAGCGCCAGCAGGACCAGCCGCAGGCGGGCGGGCGACACGGCGGTCCTCCCTCCGGCAGCGCGGCGGGGCTGCCATCTCGGAATCGCCAGGAGGACGCTAGTCTCGGCTCTACTTGACATAATGTTCCTTATCGGCGAAGGCAGCCGACGGAGGAGTGGCGGTACGCGTCCGCTCTCGACAGGTCGGGCACACTTCTTGCAGGCGAGGTGCCGCCAGGGGCAGCTACCGGATTCGGGCAAGGAGCGCCAGCGATGAGCGACCGCGAGCAGCAGCCGCAGGCTGATCCCGCGAGCCCGTCCGGAGCTTCGGCGGATGCGCAGCAGTCGGCCGCACCAGCGGCGCTGCCGGTGCGCGTCGCCGTCCCCTCGGCGATCTTCCAACGACACCCGGCCGGGCGTACGCCGGTGGCCGCCGCTGCGGCCCGCGTCGCCGAGCTGGCCCGCGTCGCCGCCCGCAATCCGGCCGTGGTCGCCTCCGCCACCGCGGTGATGACGGTGGCCGCCGAGGTGGGGCTGCGCCTGCTGCAGCAGCAGGTGCTGGCCCGGGCCGCAGCTCCGCCGGCCGGGCGCGCTCCTGGCAGTGCCCTGGCCCGTCCAGGCGCGACCGTACGGCTGACCGAGACGTGGTCGGCGACGCGGACGGTGGAGATCCGCTACCACGACTGATCCCGGCTAGACCGGCGCGGGCGCCCGCGTCGGTTCGTCGACCGGCCGCTGGCCGGGCACGCCCCGGGCCATGGCGGCCGCCACGACGCACAGGGCGGCGGCCGAGAGGAAGGCCAGGGTGTAGTCGCCGAACACACCGCGCGCCCAGCCCCCGCCGTACGCCGCGGCGGCCGCGCCCACCTGGTGGGCGCAGAACACCCAGCCGAACACGGTGCCCACCGACCGGCGCCCGAAGGCGTCGGCGACCAGGGCGGTGGTCGGCGGCACCGTGGCGATGTAGTCCAGGCCGAAGAGCACCGCGAAGATAGCCGGCGAGCAGCTTGCGGGGGTCGTTAAGAGCAGCAGGCCCAGCGAGGCCGCGAGCGAGACCTCGGCGCGGGACCACCCGAAGTCGGCCTCCCAGGCGGGCAGCAGCACTCCCGGGGCCGAGCGCACGCCAGCGGCGACGAGCAGGGCCGCAGCGGTGACCGCGACCACCACCCAGCCGTAGTGGCGCTGCGGCCCGGACCGCCGGGGGGCGGGCAACGTCGACACGGGGGTCACTGTAGGTCCAGCGCGGGGCCGGCTCCCGTCGATAGCGTGCCCCCGTGCCGGTGCCCGCCCCCCATCCGTTCCTCGCGCATCCGGGCGTGCTCGCCTTCGCCCACCGGGGCGGGGGCGAGCCGACGGAGAACAGCATGGCCGCGTTTGAGCGGGCCGTCGGGCTGGGCTACCGCTATCTCGAGACCGACGTGCGCGCCAGCCGTGACGGGCAGCTGGTCGTCTTCCACGACGCCACCCTCGACCGGCTGAGCGAGCACACCGGCCCGATCGAGGCGCAGCCGTGGTCGCGGCTCGCGCGGGTGGGCCTGCGCGGCGGCGGGCGCATCCCCCTGCTCGAGGATCTGCTGGGGACCTGGCCGCACGTGCGCGTGAACGTCGACGTGAAGTCCCCCGCCGCCATCGCGCCCCTGGTCGCCGTCCTGCGGCGCACCCGGACCCTCGACCGGGTGTGCGTCGCCTCGTTCTCCGAGCGCCGCCTCGCCGCCATACGCCGCCGCGTCGGCTCGCAGCTGTGCACCTCCCTCGGCCCGGTCGGGGTCACGGCCCTGGTGGCGAGCGCCGCGGCCCGCGTGCCGCTCCGCCTGACTCCCCTGGGCCCCCGCGGTCGCCTGCCCGCGGCCTGCGTGCAGGTTCCCGAGAGCGCCGGTCCGGTGCGCGTCGTCACCCGGCGGTTCGTGCACACCGCCCACCGGTTGGGCCTGCAGGTGCACGTGTGGGTGGTCGACGCGGCCGACGAGATGCACCGGCTGCTCGACCTGGGCGTCGACGGGCTGGTGAGCACGCAGCTGGAGACGCTGCGCGGCGTGCTGACGGCCCGGGGGCTGTGGGCCGCGTGAGCGGCGCGCTCCTGACCGAGCCGGCGCTGCCCGACCCCGCTACCCGACGGCGGCTGCAGCGCGGCTGGTACGTCTACGACTGGGCCAACTCCGCGTACGCCACCACCGTCATCGCCGTCTTCCTGGGTCCCTACCTGACCGCCGTCGCGCGCAACGCCGCCTGCGGGCGAGTCGTGAGTGACACCTCGCCCTGCCCACAGCCCGATCCCCGGCTGGAGCTGCTCGGCCTCTCGATCGCCCCGGGCGCCTACTACTCCTACCTGCTCGCGCTCTCGATCGTCGCCCAGCTGGTAGTCCTCCCCCTCGTTGGCGCCCTCGCCGACCGCTCCGAGCACAAGCGCGGGCTGCTCGGCGCCTGCGCCTATCCCGGGGCCGTCGCGGTCATGGGCATGTACGCCATCGGCGACGACCGCTACCTGCTCGGCGGGCTGCTCTACCTCGTCGCCCAGGCGTCCTTCGGCGCGGCCATGGTCGTCTACAACTCGTTCCTCCCGCAGATCGCCAGCCCCGACGAGCGTGACCGGGTGTCGGCCCGCGGCTGGGGGCTGGGCTATCTGGGCGGCGGCCTGCTGCTGCTGGCGAACCTCGTCCTCTACGGCGCGCGCGGCTCGCTGGGCCTGTCCACGGGCGAGGCGGTCCGCATCAGCCTGCTCTCCGCCGGCCTGTGGTGGGCGCTGTTCACGCTCGTGCCCCTGCGTCTCCTGCCGGCCCGCTCGTCCCGGCAGGCGGACCTGCACTCCCCCGGCGGCGGCCGCCGCCAATTGGCGGCCACCCTGCGCGGGCTGCGGCGCTACCCGAGGACGCTGCTGTTCCTCGCCGCGTACCTGCTCTATAACGACGGCATCCAGTCGGTGATCGCCCTGGCGAGCCTCTACGGGGTGGAGGAGCTGGGCTTCGAGACGGGCACCATGATCACCGCGATTCTGCTCGTGCAGTTCGTCGCGTTCGCCGGGGCGCTGGTCCTCGGACGCGCAGCCCGGTGGTTCGGCGCCCGGCAGGTGGTGCTCGCCTGCCTGCTGCTGTGGACCGGCGTCCTGATCGGCGCCTACGTCCTCCAGCAGCAGTCCACTCCGCAGTTCTTCGCCCTCGCCGCCGGCATCGGCTTCGTCCTCGGCGGCAGCCAGGCTCTCTCCCGCTCCCTCTACACCCAGCTGATCCCGCCGGGCAGGGAGGCGGAGTACTTCAGCCTCTACGAGATCACCGAGCGCGGCACCAGCTGGCTGGGCGCACTCGTGTTCGGACTGGTGTTCTCCGCTACGGGGAGCTACCGGCAGGCGATCGTGTCCCTGATCGTCTTCTTCCTCGCCGGGTTCGTGCTGCTGGCTCTGGTGGACGTCCGCCGGGCGATCGACGACGCCGGGAACCCCCAACCGGCCCGCGTCTGAGGGTCCGGAAAGGGGAACAAGTCCCTCTAGCACGGCGTTGCAAACAGTGAACGGGACGTCCAGGGCGGCAGCGTCGGGACGTCGGTCGACACTTCGACGAAGGGCGGGCGACATGAGCGAGCGGGCGCTGCGGGGCTCGCGCCTCGGTGCTCAGAGCTATGAGACAGACGAGGGGGTGGAGATTGCCCCGCGTCAGGACATCGCCTACAGCTGCCCGGCCGGGCACGAGTTCCGGATGCCCTTCTCCGCGGAGGCCGAAGTGCCGGCCACCTGGGAGTGCCGGGTGTGTGGTGCGGAGGCGCTGAAGGTCGACGCGAGCCGGCCGGAGCCGAAGAAGACCAAGCCGGCCCGGACCCACTGGGACATGCTGATGGAGCGGCGCTCGGTCGCCGAGCTCGAAGATCTGCTCGCCGAGCGGTTGGAGCTACTGCGCTCCCCCACCGGCTCCGGTGGTCAGCGCAAGACCGCCTGACGGCAGGTCCTCCCTAGACCCGAGCCACGTCGCAACCCCCCCGCCGGCGTGGCTCGGCCACATCCGGGTTGGCCAGGCCAACGACCCCTATCCGCCAGGGCGGTCGTCGGGATCGACCACCTCGCCGGGCACGACGCGACGCCTCCCGTCCCCCGGCTGACGGGACGTGGGTCCAGGAGGCGGTCCGACGGCCCCGCCGGGGCGCGGACCGCCGGGCGGGACGAGCCCGAAGAGCACGAAGCGGCGGGAGAGCAGCCGGGTGAGCCCGCGCCGGGCGACCGGGCGGGTGATGGGCAGCACGAGGAAGAACCCCAACGCGTCGGTGAGGAAGCCGGGGGTGAGCAGCAGGGTCCCCCCGATGAGCAGCAGGGCCCCGTCGAGGAGCTCCCGGCCCGGTGGGCGCACGCTGCCCAGAGCCGCCTGCAGGGCGGTCCAGGTGCGCCGGCCCTCGCGCTTGACCAGCCAGGCGCCGAGCAGGGACTCCGCGAGCAGCAGCAGCACGGTCGGCAGTGCCCCGATGACCTGCCCGACCTGCACGATCAGGTAGATCTCCACGACGGGGACGACCAGGAACAGCAGGACCAGCACCGGACCCATCGGGCCTCACTTCCCGCCGGCGGAGAGCCGGCTGCTGACGAGCGTTCGCAGGCGGCCGCGTACGAGGCTCCGTACGAGGCCCCGCAGCTGGGCGAGGCGGTGGCGCGCCCCCCACAGCGTCACGAGCCACAGCGCCTCGCGCACGATCGCTCCGGTCATCTTGCTGGCTCCCAGCTCCCGCTCGATGAAGGAGATCGGGACCTCCACGACCCGGCAGCCGCGGGCGACCGCCCGCCAGGCGAGGTCGACCTGGAAGCAGTAGCCCTGCGAGGCGACGGAGTCGAGGTCGAGGGCCTCGAGCGTGCTACGCCGGAAAGCGCGGTAGCCCCCGGTGGCGTCTTGCAGCGGCAGGCCGAGCACCAGGCGCGTGTAGGTGTTGCCGCCGCGCGAGAGCAGCTGACGGCAGCGGGGCCAGTTGTGCACCTCGCCCCCCGGCACCCAGCGGGAGCCGAGCACGAGGTCCGCGTCGGCCAGCGCGGCGAGGAGCCGGGGCAGCTGCTCCGGCTGGTGGCTGCCGTCGGCGTCCATCTCAACGAGCACGGCGTAGCCGCGGCGCAGGCCCCAGCGGAAGCCATCGATATAGGCGGCGCCGAGGCCCTCCTTGGCGGCCCGGTGCAGGACGTGCACCCGCCGGTCGCAACCCGCCAGGGCCTCCGCGAGATCGCCGGTGCCGTCGGGGCTGGCGTCGTCAATCACGAGCACGTCGGCGGCGGGCACGGCCGCGTGGACGCGCGCCACGACGCGCTCCAGGTTGCCCGCCTCGTTGTAGGTCGGGACGAGCACCAGGACCCGCCCGACGTCAACGCCGGGAGCACTCCCGGCCGTCATCGCGTCGGGCCGCCGGGTGCGCCGCGCGGGGACCGCCCGGGCCGGCGAGCAGCGAGGGCGAGGGCTGCGCCCGCGGCCAGCAGCGCCTCGACGAGCACCCCGGCGCGGGTCGCCAGGGTGCGAGCGCCCGCGAGCGGTACGCGCTCGACCAGCACCGCCGGGGTGAACAGCTCGGCGCGGCGCAGAACCCGCCCGCGGGCGGAGATGATCGCGCTGACCCCGCTCGTCGCGGCGACCACGGTGCTGCGTCCGTGCTCCACCGCGCGCAGCTGCGACATCACCAGCTGCTGCTCGGTCTCCGGGGTGAAGCCGAAGGTGGCGTTGTTGGTCTGCACGGCGAGCAGGCCGGCGCCGCCGGCGACGACGTCGCGGACCAGCCCGTCGTAGGCGACCTCGAAGCAGATGACGTCGCCGACCGTCGCCCCGGCCATCGCGAGGACGCCGGGCTCGCTGCCCGCGGAGGTGTCGCGCTGCCGCAGCTCCACCGCCGAGGAGACCCGCCGGGCGAGCGGGCGCAGCGGGATGTACTCGGCGAACGGCACCGGATGGCGCTTGAGGTAGCGCTCCCCCGGGCCGGTCACCGGGTCCCAGACGATGCCGGCGTTGGACACCTCCCGGCCCGGGCCGTCGAGCACGGCGCCCACGAGCACGGGTACGCCGATGTCACGCACGGCGTCGTCGATGAGGACGTACGCGCTGGAGTCGGTGAAGGGGTCGAGGTCGGAGCCGTTCTCCGGCCAGATCACCAGCTCGGGTCGCGGCAGGTCGCCGGCGCGCACCCGCGCCGCCAGCTCATGGGTGCGCGCGACGTGGTTGCGCAGCACCTGCTCGCGCTGGGCGTTGAAGTCGAGGCCGGCCCGGGGCACGTTGCCCTGGATGACGGCGACCACCACCTCGCGTGCTCCCACGGCCGAGGAGCCCAGGGGTGGCAGGAGCGGCACGAGCAGCCCGGCCAGGGCGCAGCCCAGGGCGCCGG
>JALYMT010000188.1 GCA_030773555.1 Actinomycetota bacterium
CGGAGTTCCGCCAGGGTGCGGTGCGGATCGTGGTCGAGTCTGGCAAGCCGATCGCGCAGGTGGCCCGGGACCTCGGGATCAACGAGGGAACGCTGGGCAACTGGGTGGCCCGGGATCGGCAGGCCCGCGGCGGGAGCGGCGGGGAGGCGCCGTTGAGCGAGTCCGAGCGCGCCGAGCTGCACCGGCTGCGCCGCGAGCTCGCCGAGGCGCACATGGAGCGCGATGTGCTCAAGCGTTCCGTGGCTCTGTGGGTCAAGGAGGCGATGGGCCGATGACCGTGACGGCCTTCATCAGCTCCTGCAGAGCCGAGTCCAAGATCCCGGTCCGCGTCTCCTGCCGTGCCCTCGGGGTGTCGGAGGGCTGGTACTACAAGCACCGCGACCGCCCGCCCACGCCGCGGCAGTCCCGCCGCCAGGAGCTGATCGGCGCGGTGACCGAGGCGTTCGAGGCCTCCGGGGGCACCTACGGCAGCCCGCGGATCACCCTTGAGCTACGCGCCGCCGGCTGGGCGGTGTCGGAGAACACCATCGCGGAGATCATGCGTGAGCACGGCCTGGTCGCCCGGGTGGTGCGCCGGCGCCGGTCACTGACCCGTCAAGGCGCCAGGTCCGCGGCGGTGGACCTGGTCAACCGCGAGTTCACCGCGCAGGCACCGGACCAGATATGGGTCGGCGACGTCACGATGATCCGAACCGGGGAGGGCCCGCTCTACCTGGCCACCGTGTGCTGGACCTGTTCTCCCGCCGGCTGCTCGGATACGCCATGTCGGCCTCCCACGACGCCGAACTGACCGCCGCCTCGCTGCGCATGGCCGCCGCCACCCGCGGCGGCCGGGTCCCGGGAGTGATCTTCCACAGCGACCGCGGGTCGGAGTACACCGCCGACGAGTACGCCGCAGCCTGCGCCCGGCTCGGGGTGACCCAGTCGATGGGCCGAGTCGCCTGCGCCCTGGACAACGCCGCCGCCGAGGCGGTCAACAGCATCCCGCAAGCCGAAGGCTCAGAGACAAAGCAGCCAGGCTTTCTGGATCTTCACTAGGGGATGGTCAACCGACGCCTCGATCAACATGAAGGGCCGTGCCCGGTGGCACCCAGCGGTAGTCGGTAGCGCTCTCCTCCTCGAGCCAGCCATTGATGCTCGCCCGGCCCCGGTCGTTGATCTGGGCGTCGTGAATGCCGAGGGCCAGCCGCGGCGCTACCGCCTGGGCGAAATCAATGGCCTCGCTGGTCTTGAGCCAGGAGGCCTGCATCGGCACCAGGAGCGTGTGGACCTGCCCGGGAGGAACGTCCAGCGCGTCGCCGGGGTGGTAGAGCGCGTCCTCGACGAGGTAGCCCAGATTGGCGCAGCCCGCCCGGCCGGCGCGGACCGGCGCGTGCCGGCCGCCGACCGCAGTGACCTTGAAGCCGGCCGCGGTGAAGGTGTCCCCGGCCTCGACCTGGTTCAGGTCCAACCCCGCGATGTCGGCCTCCGCAGGTGCGTAGACCGGCACCCCGAGGCCGGCCAGGCGCAGCACGTCGACGTGGTCGACGTGCTCGTGGGTTACCAAGACCGCATCCGCGCCGAGCAGCGCCCGCGGCTCGCTCCAGATGCCCGGGTCGATTACCAACACCTGCCCGTCGTGCTCTACGCGCAGGCACGAGTGCGTGTACCTGACGAGCCGCATGCTCCTCATCGTGACAGCCCCTCCTTGCGAGGCTGCGGGCACTCCCCGAGCGCACCGGTAGCGGATCCGTTAGCGAGACGCCTGCGCTCTCCTCGGATCGGGAGCTGTGTGGCGCTTCCGGGGTCAGGCGGCGGCGCGGATCGCTTTGGCTGTGGAGACTGGCTCGAGGCCGTGGTCGGCGGCTTCCGGGAGGACCTGCAGCCTCGCGTGCGGCAACATGGCGGCGAGTCGCTCGGCTGCAGTAGCTAGCCGGGGCCAGGTCTGCCCGCCGCGCATCACCACGGTCGGGGTCTCCACGGCGGCCATGGCGGGCGTCGGCACGGACATCGACTCGGTGATCACCGCGTCGTGAACGACCGACTGCGCCACTGCCTGCAGTTGCGGGAAGAACGGCGCCTGCCGGATGCCGACCACGACCTGCGGCGGCAGGCCGACGGCTTGCAGCTGGAAGGGGGTGACGACGTCCGCGGTCCGGCCCTCGTCCACCATCCGCTGCAGCCGCTCGGGCAGGTCCGCCGGCGGCACCGGCTCCTCGTCGTCAAAGGGGAACGGCGGCTCGTAGAGGAACAGCCGCTCGATCGGCAGCCCGTCCGCCGCGGCGCGCAGCGCGAGGGTCGCGCCGGAGGAGTAGCCGAAGACGGTGGCGCGGCCGCCGGCGACATCGAGGATGGCCTGAAGGTCCTCCACCTCCCGCTCGACGGCGTAGGGCCGGGTGTTCGAGCTGTCGCCCCGGGCGCGCCGGTCGTAGGTGTAGGAGGTGAACGTGTCCGTGAGCTGCGCCGCGATCGGTGCGCACGTGTCGCGGAGGTTGAACACCCCGGGCACGAACACCAGCGCAGGTCCGGTGCCGACCCGGTCGTAGGCGAGGGTCGTGCCGTCTTCGGAGACGGTCGCGTCCACGGTCAACCTCCTGCTGGTTGTCGAGCCGGCGTTCGAAGTCGCTTCGGTCCCGAGCGGTCTGACGACGCGGCCACCGCTAACTCATCGGAGACTGACCGAACGGCTGCCGGGCGGGTGAGCCCCATCGCGCAAGTCGAAGATGCGCCGCGACACCCTGCGCCCCACGGCGATCTCCACCAGGGGATCCCCTACCGGGCAGACGATGAAGCGTCGGACCGGTTGGCGGGGCTGTGGCCGGCTTGCCTTGTCCGTGGAGGATGCCGACATGTCGTTGCGTTATCCCGTTCCGTTGCGCCCCGGTGACCGGATCGGGGTGACCGCCCCGTCGGTCGGGGTGCCACCTGCCCTGCGCGCCCGTCTGGACTTCGCCGTTGAGCAGCTGCGCCGGGGCGGCTATGACGTTGTCCTCGGCGAGTGCATCGGCGAGCAGGGGGTGGTCAGCGCGCCGGCGCGGGCACGGGCCGGCGAGCTCAGCGGCATGCTCGCTGACCCGGCGATTCGCGCGGTGGTGCCCCCCTGGGGTGGGGAGCTGGCCGTGGAGGTCTTGCCGCACCTGGACTGGGATGTTCTGCGCTCGGCCGAGCCGACCTGGCTGGTGGGCTACTCCGACATCTCGACTCTGCTGCTTCCCCTGACCACGCTCACCGGCACCGCGACGGTGCACGGGCAGAACTTGATGGACACCCCCTACCGGGTGCCGGCGCCGCTGCTGCCCTGGCTCGACGTGCTCACCCGTCCTGCCGGTGCCCGCTTTCCTCAGGGCGCGGCGAGCCGCTGCCGGGGCCGGCGCGGATTCGACCCCTGGCCCGAGGACCCCACGATCAGCGATTTCGGCCTGGACACTCCCGGAGGCTGGCGCCTGCTCGATCCGGGCGTGGGTGAGGTGCGCGTCTCCGGCCGGCTGATCGGCGGGTGCATCGAGACGGTGTCCATCCTGGCCGGCACCCGCTACGGCGACCTGCCGGCGTTCGCCGCCGAGCACGCACCCGAAGGGCTGCTCGTCTACGTGGAAGCCGCCGGCGACGTCGCCACCGACATCGCCCGCGACCTGTGGCGGATGCGCCTGGCCGGCTGGTTCGACCAGGCCAACGCCGTGCTCGTCGGGCGCACCCAGGCTCCTGACGTCGAGGGCTTCACCCAGGACGACGCGGTGCGCAGCGCCCTCGACGGCCTCGACCTGCCGATCGTCCTCGACGTCGACTGCGGGCACGTCCCGCCACACCTGGCCCTGGTCAACGGCGCGCTCGCCCACCTCACCGTCACCGGCGAGACCCAGAGCATCGAGCAGACCCTCTGCTAGCCGAACCCGCTTGTGGCACCGCGTGAGGAGCCGTCACACGCGGGTGAGGGCCTCGCGTAGCGGGTCGAGTCCCATGGAGCCGAGGTCGAGCGCGGCGCGGTGCCAGGCGGCGAGGTCGAACGCCGCGCCCGCCCGCGAGCGGGCCTCGTCGCGGGCGGCGAGCCAGATGCGTTCACCGACCTTGTAGGAGGGCGCCTGTCCAGGCCAGCCGAGGTAGCGGTCGAGCTCGAAGCGGAGCGCTTCGTCGCCGACCCGGCTGTGCGAGCGCAGGTACTCCCAGCCGAGCTGCGGGGTCCACCGCTCCCCGGGCCGCCACGAGCTCGTCGCCGGCACGGTCAGCTCGAGGTGCATGCCGATATCGACGACGACACGGGCAGCGCGCTGCAGCTGCTCGTCGAGCATGCCGAGCCGGTCGCCGGGATCGTCGAGCCAGCCGAGCTCGCCCATGAGCCGCTCGGCGTACAGCGCCCAACCTTCGCCGTGCCCGGACACCCAGCACATCGTCCGCTGCCACCGGTTGAGCAGATCCTTTCGGGCCACCGTGGTGCCGATCTGCAAGTGGTGGCCGGGCACGCCCTCGTGGAAGACGACCGACGTCTCCCGCCACGTCGAGAACGACTCGAGGCCCCGTGGCACAGCCCACCACATCGTGCCGGGGCGACTGAAATCCTCCCCGGGCGCCGTGTAGTAGATGACGCCCTCGTGCGTCGGCGCGATGCGGCAGGCCAGGGTGCGCAGCGGCTCGGGGACGTCGAAGTGGGTTGAGGCGAGGCCATCAACGGCGCGGTCGGCGAGAGCCTGCATCCAGTTCCGGTACGCCTCAGCACCCTGGACGCGCCGGTCCAGGGTCGGCGTCGAGCGCGGCGACAGCATCGTCGACCGACGGGCTGCCGGTAATCCAGCCTGCGACCTCGGCCATCTCCGCCTCGATGCGGGCGACCTCCTCGAACCCCCAGGCGTACGTCTCCTAGAGGTCCACCTGCGCGCCGAGGAAACGCCGCGCCGCGAGCTCGTACCGCTCCCGCCGACCGCGTCGCGCGCTCGGGCCCGCGGCGCGAGGTCCTCGCGCAGCCAACGCGCCGTCTCCGCCGCGGCGGCCGAAGCGTCGCCGGCCGCCCGCTGAAGGTCGGCTGCCAGCGCGGGCGCACTGCCAACAGCGTCCGCAGCCGACAGCCGTGCCGCGAGACCGGCGAAGAAGCCGTCCAGGCCGGTCCAGCCATCCACCTGCCTCGCGCAGGCGAGCACCTGGCGGCGGGCCGGCGGCAACCTGGCGGCCTGACCATCCAGGGTTCGGCGGTACCCCGCCAGTGCCTCCGGCGTCCGCGCCAGCCGAGTCACGACCGCGGCTACCTCCCTCTCCGTCGACGTCCCCATGAGGTCGAAGACGAGCCGCACCGCCTGCAGCGGTGAGTCGATGGTGACGTTGAGGTCAGCGCTCGCGCCGCTCGCGAGCAGCTGCCCCTCGAGGTCCAGCCGCTCGAGGAACGCCGCCCGAGCGGCCGCCTCCCTCACGTCGACGGGCTCGGTGCGCTCGGCCTCGGCGCGAGCCCTCACGACGACCTCGCGGACGGCGGCGAAACCCTCAGGGGACAGGTCGCTCACCGCGTCGTCATGGCCGGGGATGCCGGCGAACGTCGCGCGATACGGATCGAGCGCGGCTCGCTCCTCGACGTACCGCTCCGCGATCGCGTCGACCCGGCGCACGGCATCGGGCTGGGCGGGTACCGCAGTCACGGCGGTCACCGTAAGAGATCTCGGCTAGCCGAGGAGACGTCGAGCGCGTCCCGCACGAGGAACCGCTTGCGGGAACGGCTCTCCTCCCCTCCCGCCGGCTCCCGGCGAGCACGTCCGCCGTTCCCGTAGGACCCGCCCGAGAAAAAGCCCGGTGAGGGGAGGACAACCGGAAGGATGGGCGCGTGACCGGACTCAAGATCGGCTACGCCCGGGTCTCCACCGACGCCCAGGATCTCACCGCCCGGCGCAATGCGCTGGCCGCCCTCGGCGTCGACCCGAAGCGGATCTACGTCGACCACGGCCTCACCGGCACCAACCGCTCCCTACCCGGCCTGCGCGGGGCGCTGGCCGCCTGCCGCGCCGGGGACACCCTCGTCGTCACCAAGCTCGACCGGCTCGCCCGCTCCGTTCCCGACGCCCGCGACATCGTCGACGAGCTCCCCCCCGCTCCGTCAAGCTCAACCTCGGCGGCTCCCTGCACGACCCCGCCGACCCGGTCGGCCGGCTGCTGTTCAACGTCCTCGCCATGGTCGCCGAGTTCGAAGCCGACCTCGCCCACGCCCGCACCCGTGAGGGCATGGCGGTGGCCAAGGCCAAGGGCCGCCTGCGCGGCAAGCAGCCCAAGCTGTCCGCCAAGCAGGAAGCCCACCTGGTCGACCTGTGGCGCGGCGGGCGGCACACCACCCTCGAGCTCGCCGAGCTGTTCGACGTCGCCCGCTCCACCGTCTACCGCGCCATCCAACGCGCCGGCGGCAACACCCCCGCCTCTCCCGCCAGCTCCGCCGGCTGACTCATCGGATTTGGGTGGCGGTGCGGCGGTGACCCTGAGTTAGCTCTCCGCGGTCTTGGATTGGGCAGCCTGAATCCCAGTCAGGGGTGCTCGGTTGAGCTGCGCCCGAGCCCTCTGCCTCGAGCGCGCGTGGCGCTCTTGCAGCGTCGGCTAGCCGACGACAGGTCGCTCGTCGGGCAGGTGGTAGAGGTTGCGGTGCTGTCGTAGGGCGAGGGCTGAGGCGAGGGTGATGGTGCCGGTGCGCCCGAGGAACATCAGGGCGATGAGCACGTACTGGGCGGCTGGGGGCAGCGTCGGGGTCAGGCCGGCGGTCAGCCCGACGGTGGCGAAGGCGGAGATCACCTCGAAGAGGATCCGGTCGAGCTCGAGCCCCGTGATCGTGAGCATGACGAGTGTGGCGGTGAAGACCACCGCGATAGCCAGCAGCGCGACCGCGATACTCTGCCGGATCACGGGGACGGGAATGCGCCGGTAGTGGAACGCGTCGTTGTCGGCGTTGCCGCGGGCCTCGGCGATGATCGCGAAGAGCAGCACGGTGAACGTGGTGACCTTGATGCCGCCGGCGGTGCTGGCGCTCGCGCCGCCGACGAACATGAGCGCGTCCGTGACGAGCAGAGTCGACTCGCGCATCTGGGCGTAGTCAAGCGAGTTGAACCCGGCGGTGCGCGGCACCACGGCCTGAAAGAAGCCGGCGAGCGCTTTGCCGCGCGCGTCCAGGGGTCCCAGGGTCGCCGGGTTGCGCCACTCGAAGAACAGAAAGGCCAGCGTTCCGCCGATCAGGAGCGCCCCGGTGGTGAGCAGCACGATCCGGGTGTGCACCGACCATGTGCCGGGAGAGCGGAACTCGCGGCGCAGCTCGAAGAATACTGGGTAGCCGAGCCCGCCGGCGATCACCGCCCCGGCGACCGGCAGGATGACCAGGGGGTCGGTGGCGAAGCGGACGAGGTTGTCGCTCCACAGCCCGAAGCCGGCGTTGTTGAACGCCGACACCGCGTGGAACAGCCCGAGATAGGCCGCGCGCCCCGGCGACTCGCCGTAGCCGAGCCAGAACCGCAGCGCGAGTAACACGGCGGTCGCCGACTCGAAGCCCAGCGTGATCAGCGCGACGCCGCGCAGCAGGAAGCGCAGGTCACCCAGCTGCGTCGCCTTGCTCTCGGCCTGGGCCAGCAGGCGACTGCGCAGCCCGAGCCGGCGGGAGACGAACAGGCCGGCCAGGGAGGCGAGGGTCATGATGCCGAACCCGCCGACCTGGATGCCGCCCAGGATGATCAGCTCGCCCAGGGTCGACCAGTGCGACTCGGTGTCCACGACGGTCAGCCCGGTCACGCACACCGCCGAGGTGGCCGTGAACAACGCCTCCCGAAACGAGGTCGTCATTCCCGCTTCGTGCGCGGCGGGCAGCAGAAGCAGACCCGTCTCCACCAGCACCGCCGCCGCGAAGGCCACGACGATGATCCGCGCCGGATTGTGCGGCGCGAGCAGCCGCCGCAGAAACCCCCTAGCGCGAGCCGAACGGGCCGGCCGAGCCGGCCCGGCCGTCGCCGTCACGGCACCAGCTCGACCGCGGACAGAAGAACACCGCTCATCCTGAACTCCCGCCGGAGGCAGAGGAAGGACCTGATGCCTGCCTGGTCTCTGCCGGAGGCACCCGGGCGGGGTGAGCCTTCCGCGGCGGCTACCAGGACGCAAGCGGACGCGGCCACACCGACACTCCCGCCACGGTTGGTGGGCCGCGCTGCCCGCCCAGCGGTACCGGTCGCCCCGGTTAGATCCGGCCGCCCCGGTCAGATCCAGCCGCGTCGTTTGAAGACCACGAAGAGAGTGGCGCTGACCATGGCCATGAGGAGCAGGGCGAAGGGGTAGCCGAACCGCCAGTGCAGCTCCGGCATCGCGTCGAAGTTCATGCCGTAGACGGTGCCGATCAGGGTGGGGCGAAGAGGATCGCCGGCCAAGCCGAGATCCTTTTGACCTCCTGGCCATCCCCCCGGCCTGCTCGCCCAGGCTCGCGTAGGTCTCCGCGAGCGAGCCGGAGGACTCCACCCGCCGGGCGCCCTCCTCCCGATCCCGGGCATCCGAGCATGACCCGCTATGTCCACGGCCGGCTGCGCTACCTGGCGGCCTGCGCCCCAGCGAGCCGCGCGGACGTCGTCATCGACAGCGCGCGGCCGCAGAGCCCGATGCTCCTGAACTCACCTCCACCTCGGAGAGGCGCCCGCTGGTGAAGCGGTGCTCCTCGCGATAGCCGAGCCGCCCGTACATCGCCCGCGCCACGTCGTTGTCGGCGTACATCCCCAGCGTGACGATGCCGGCCTCCTCGACCAGCCGGCGGGTGATCCAGGCGGTCACGGCGCGGCCGAGGCCCCGCCGCCGCGCGTCGACCCGGCTGGCGATCGAGGCCAGGTGCGGGACGCCGGGGACGTGCTCGAGGTGCGCTGCGCAGGCCACGAGAGCCCCCGCGTCGTCGCGGATCCCGGCCCACCGCAGCACGTCGGCGGCGCCCGGCTCCGCGGAGTAGCGCGGGCTCGACGAGGTCAACAGGGCCCGCAGCTCCTCCTCGACCTCGGGCGATGGCTCCAACCACCGCACCCGGTCCTCCCCCGGCTGCAGCGGCGACGGCGCGGCGGTCCAGAACCAGTCCCAGTCATCGGATCGGCGAGGCCGCAGGTGCGGCGGCAGCAGGGCGACCGCCGCCCGGGGGACGGTGAGCGTCGAGGGCCCGGGCAGCTGGCCGACGACGGTGCTCACCAGCCCGGCGGCGTCGTGCTCGTCGCCGATCGCGGCGAGCCGCAGCCGGCCACGCGACGACGGGCGGGCGAACAGCACAGCGCCGCCACCG
>JALYMT010000189.1 GCA_030773555.1 Actinomycetota bacterium
GACCAGGTGCGCGCCGACGGCGGCGGCGCTGACCGGCGCCCACCGCCTCCACCCGAGGGTGGAGGCGCGGGAGCGGGAGGCGGGGTCGTCGAGCCGGGCGGCGGCGCCGTTGAGGCCGACCGCGCCCATCAGGGAGCCGCCGAACCAGGCGGCCAGCCCGACGTCGTGCAGGGTGCGGGCCAGAACGTGACGCGCCACGAGGAGAACCTCCGATACGGGCGGACGGGCAGAGGAGCGTCCTACCGTTGCTGCGGGGGGACGGCCGGGTCGGAGATGGTTGGGTCTTGGAGAGGCGCGGAGGCAGGGGAGGCCGTGCTGGTGGGGTCTTGGAGGGTCACGTCGGTGCGGGCCATGCCCATCCGGCCCCGCCGGCCGCGCAGCCGGGCCACGCGACTTCCTCCGGAGGGATAGGAGTTCTGCCCGGCGCCGGACCCGGTGCTCATGCCGAGCCTCTGAGCCAGCTGCTGGGCTTCGGGGCGGGCGGCGAGCCGCTGGCCGAGCGCCACGAGCTGGTCGTAGCGCCCGCGGCCGGCTCGGGCGCCGAGCACGTAGCCGAGGCCGGCCACCGCGGCGGTTCGTAGGAGACCCATGCCTTCTCCTTTCCCAGCCGGGACACTCGTAGCCTGGCTGGTCTCGCTGCTGGATTCGGTCTCGCTGCAGGCTGGGGGCGCTGGGGCTGGTTCAGGTGAGCCGGCGGGCGCCGTAGCCGCCGGAGGGCTCCTGGTCCGCGCCGTAGCCCTGCTGCGCGGAGTCGGCGTAGCCGGCGACGGTGTCGCGGGCGGCGCCCCGGTTGGCCTGCGCCTGCTGGCGCATGTTCTGCGACTCCTGCGAGGCCCGGTCGAGCCACTCGTGCCAGCGCTGCTCCATAGGGCGCACCAGGCCACCGCCGACACCGACGATGAGGATGCCGGCGATCGTCGCCAGGACGGCGATGAGCACGGAGGAGGTGACGACGACGGCGATGCCGATCTGGGTGAGCGCGGCGATGACGCCCAAGCCGAGAACGAAGACGGACGCGACGTTGCCGAGGAAGTTGCCGTAGCTGAGCCCGCCGAGGACGTTGGTGACAATGTCCTTGACCGCCTTCGCGATCGCCGCGGCGATCACGATGATGATGATGGCAACGATGAGCTTGGGCAGGAACGCGATGACTCCGCGCAGCAGGTCGCTGATCGGGTTGGGCCCGAAGCTGTTGAACGCGATGGTGAGGGTGATCAGTAGCACCGCGTAGTAGACGATCTTGGCGACGATGTCGCTGGCGTCGTACTGGGAGCGGGCCAGGGCCTGCTTGATGCCCCCGCGCTCGACGGCCCGGTCGAAGCCGACCCACTCGAGGACGGTGTCGGTGAGCTTGAGCAGGGCGCGGGCGACGAGATAGCCGACGACCAGAATGATCAGGAACCCGAGGAGCTTTGGCACGAAGGTGGCGATCGTGCTCCAGGCGTCCTCCACGCCCTGCCCGAAGTCGACCGCTTGCGGCTCGGCCGGTGCGGTTGTGCCGGCAGCGGCCAGCGCTGGAGTCATTCGATGTCCCTTCCGCGCCTGAAGCGCCGGATCGTGTCACTGCACCGGAAGCGGTGCCTGCTCGTTTGGGCCGGGGCGGCATCCCCGCGTGATGATCGATATCGGAACTTCGACGTCCCGATCGCGTGGAAGCACGCTGCCTGCTCGTGCCGTTCGGTGGTTCCGGCGGTTCCCGACCTTGCAGGCCGCCTACGCCGTAAACGTACCGCTGGTCCTACAGCGTAAACCAGGGGAGTGCCGGGTGATTTCTTCGTGCACCCGATCAGCGGCGGGGAGTCGGAGGGGCAGCGCAGGTTCGTCCGGGAAGGGCTTGCGGGGGATGGGGGTGGCGCCGCTGCCCCTGGGGAACACCGGAACCGAGCCGTAGGAAGGTTCGAGGGCGTCCGGGCATGGGAGAGGTCCCGGGAGCGCGGGATGGGCGGACGGGAGGAGGTGGCGTGGTGTCGGCGCACTCGGCGTCCTCCCCGCGGGCGCTGCTCAGCCAGGAGCGCATTCTCGCCACCGCGGTCGAGATGATCGAGCAGGCCGGGCTGGAGAAGCTGAGCATGCGCCGGCTGGGCGCCCGGCTCGGGGTGGAAGCGATGGCGCTCTACCGGTACTTCCCCACCCGCGACGCCCTGCTGGACGCCGTGGTGGAGCGAGTCGTGGAGGAGCTCTACCAGGACCCGGAGGTGCAGCTGGAGCCCGACGACGGCTGGCAGGACTATCTGCGCCGGCTCGCCCACGGGGTGCGGCGGATCGCGCTGCGCCATCCTCAGGTGTTTCCGCTGATCGCCACCCGCCCGCCGGCCGCACCGTGGATCAAACCGCCGCTGCACTCACTGCGCTGGGTGGAGGCGTTTCTGCAGGCCCTGCTGTCCCGGGACTTCACCGACGAGGCCGCCGTGTACGCCTACCGGGCGTTCAGCAGCTTCCTGCTCGGCCACCTGCTCCTCGAGGTCAGCGGCAAGGGCGTGAAGATCACCCCGGTCGACGAGCCCGACCCGGACCAGCCGGGCAGCGCGGGACTGGTCAGGCTGGACGCCCGCCATCCGCAGCTGCTTCGCCTGGCGCCCCGCCTCGCCGCGGACTACACCGCCCTCGAGTTCACCGACGCGCTCGACAATCTTCTGCAGCGCCTCGACACCCGCCAGGCCCTCACCCACCACGACCTCACCCGGCAGGACCTCGCCGCTCGGGACCAGGCCGTCGAGGACCAGGCCTGAACCGGCCGGCCAGCGCCCCCCAGCGCCGGCCGCACGTTCCGACGGCGCGCGGCCTGTCCCGATTTGTGTTTACAGTGTAGGACTAGAAGTGCGGGCACGGGTATCTGTTGACCAACCGTGGCGCCCTCGCCCGAAGCGAGGCGCCGCGGGAAGCGGCGGGAATGCTGGCCGCGCTCACTGTCGCCAGAAAGTCCCAGTGCCGCTGAAAGAGCACCAGTGTCGCCGGGAGAGCCCACTGTCGCCGGAAGAACTGCTGCCCGCGTCGGGTGGCAAGGGTTCGCCGGCCGCACCCTCCCGCTCCCGGACGTGTGTCTGGGAGCGAGCGTCCTTGTCCCCCGTCTCGAGGAGCAGCATGATCAGCAATGAGCAGGCCACCGCCCTGCTGGGCCAGCCCGTGATCGGCCCCGACGGTGAGAAGAGCGGCAAGGTCGGGCAAGTGTTCCTCGACGACGAGACCGCCCAGCCGGAATGGGTCACCGTGCGGACCGGACTGTTCGGCGGCAAGGAGAGCTTCGTGCCGCTGGCCCAGGCCAGCTTCACCAGCGACGCTCTGCAGGTCCCCTACGGCAAGGACCAGGTCACCGGCGCCCCCCGAGTCGACGCCGATCAGGCCCTCTCCCAGGAGGAGGAGGCCCAGCTCTACGCCTACTACGGCCTGGGCTACACCGAGCGCACCTCCGACTCCGGGCTGCCGGCCACCGGCGCCCCGCCGGCGGGCGCGGCCGGGGACACCACCACGGCGGGCACGGCAACGACGGGCACGGCGGCCACGGGCCGGGCCGGCGGCGCGGATGCGCGTGACCGGGACGGCGACGGGGTGATCGACGCGGTGGAGGACACCGCCGTGGGCCGCGACACCTCCGGGGTCACCAGCGACGACGCGATGACTCGCTCGGAGGAGCGGCTCAACGTGGGCGTCCAGCCGACGCAGGCCAGACGGGTGCGGCTGCGCAAGCACATGGTCACCGAGCAGGTCCAGCAGACCGTTCCGGTGAGCACCGAGCGGGCGACCGTGTCCCGGGAGCCGATCACCGCGGCCAACCGCTGCGCCGCGACGGCCGGGCCGGCGCTGTCCGAGGAGGAGCACGAGGTCGTCCTCACCACCGAACGCCCCGTCGTGAACAAGGAGACCGTTCCGGTCGAGCGGATCCGCCTGGACAAGCAGCAGGTCACCGAGCAGGTGACGGTGCGCGACGAGGTCCGTAAGGAGCAGATCGAGCTCGCCGACGCCGAGGGCACCCGCCGCGACGTCGACTCCGACCCCACCACCTGACCAGACCAGCCCACCATCCCAACGGTGGCAGCTCCGCGGTGGCCCCGTGCTGCGGCAGCCGCCGACAGGGCGAGCGCCGCGGTTCCTCAGCTCCCCGCGAGTAGCGCCTCCCGTTCCTTCCCCCGCCCGTATGCCAAAGCGCCACGACAAGAACCGCACTTAGGAGATCCCTGTGACCAGCACCCCCCGCGACCGGCGACCCGGCGAGCCCAGTGACGTCGGCGCCTCCCGCCTGACCCCCGATCCCCAGCCCGCCGCCAGCCCAGCCCCGACCCGCGGCACCGCCGCCGACTCCCGACCCGATTCCCGGGCCGATTCCCAGCCCGCCGCTGCGGCGCGCACCAGGGGAGGTACCTCCTCGGCCGGTGAGGTCAAGGAGCGGCAGCGGGAGGCGTTCGGCGGGATGAAGTGGGGCTCGGCGTTCTTCGGCTGGCTCTCGGCCACCGGCCTCGCCGTGATCCTGCTCTCCCTGGCCACCGCCGCCGGTGCCGCGATCGGCCTCACCACGATCAACAGCACCGCGGAGGCGAGCAACGCGGCCGGTCAGGCCGCGGCGAACGCCGACACCATCGGCATCACCGGCGGCATCATCCTGCTCGTCATCCTCATGCTCGCCTACTACGCCGGCGGCTACGTCGCCGGGCGCATGGCCCGCTTCGACGGCGCCCGCCAGGGCCTCGCCGTGTGGATCATCGGCATCGCCCTCGCCGTGCTCGCCGCGGTTCTCGGCGCGATCGCCGGCGCCCGATACAACGTGCTCGCCAACCTCAACCTGCCCGCGATTCCGGTCTCCGGCCAGCAGCTGACCACCGCCGGGCTCATCGCCCTAGCCGCGGTGCTCGTCGGCACCCTGCTCGCCGCGATCGCCGGCGGCAAGCTCGGCGAGCGCTACCACCGCAAGATCGACAGGGTGGGCCTCGGCCGCTGACCGGCCCACCACCCCACCGCACCATCAGACAGGAGGAATCGGAATGGGTCTCACCGACAAGATCAAGAACGCGGCGGAGGAGGCGACCGGCAAGGCCAAGGAGGCCGCCGGCAAGGCCAGCGACAACGAGCAGCTCGAAGCCGAGGGCCAGGCCCAGCAGGGCGAGGCCGACGTCAAGCAGGCCGGGGAGAACGTCAAGGACGCCTTCCGCTGACCCGCACCACCACACGAGCGCACGACAGCGTGAACAACCTCGTGCACGAGGGCGTAATAGGAGGAGGTATCTCGAGGTGCATGTGTTCAAGCGGTTCGCGGTGACGATCGCCGGCGCCGCGCTGCTCGCCGCCGGAGCGGCGATGATGGTGCTGCCCGGGCCGGGCATTCTGCTCATCGTCGCCGGCCTGGCGCTGCTGGCCACCGAGTACGTGTGGGCCCGCCGGCTGCTGGTCCGCGCCAAGCGCCAGGCCCAGCAGGTGCAAGAGGCCGCGGTGGCCAGCCCGGCGCGCACCGCCGGCAGCGTCGCCTTCGCCGTGGCTCTCGTCGCCCTCGGGGTGGCGATGCTGCTCATCGACGATGTGGCCTGGCCGGTGCTCGAGCCCACTCTGGACAAAGTGTGGGGGCCGGTCACCGGCAGCGTGCTGGTCGTCACCGGGCTGATCCTGGCCGCCACCACCTACGTCACGATCCGCACCGCCAGGGGCCACGAGACCACCTACACCGGCGGTGGGCGCGCCCTGGGCGCCAGGACGAGCGGCGCCACCCGCTACACCCCGTCATGAGCCTCGCCGCCATCCCCGGGTCCGTGCCCAGCCGCCCACGGACCGCGTCGATCCGGCCCGGGACGGGAGTCCGGACATGAGGCGGGCAGCGCCGCGACCGGCGCTGAGCACCTGGCAGTTCCCCACCCCTAGCGGCGCGGACGAGGGCCTGGGCCGGCTGCGCGAAAACGAACGCGCCCGCCGGCTGCAGATCCAGGCCGGCGCCCTGCTCCGCTGGCCTGTCGGCCGGAACGCGCCGCGGACCTACCGGCTCAACGACCTGGCCGCGTCCGGAGCGATTCTCGGCGCCCTGCTCGGCGTGCTGGTCGACCTCAGCGCCGGCTTCCCCGGGGCGGGTACCGCGGCCGGGGTTCTTCTCGGCGGCCCGCTCGGCTGGCGGCGCAGCCCGCGCCTCGGAGAAGAGGCCCTCACCCAAGCCCGCCAGAACCTCGTTCCCGGCGCCTCCGCGCTGGTGCTGGGCACCCGCGACGCGGACCTCGACCAGCTCGCCCACGACCACGCCGGCCCCGGCGCCCAACTCCGCGTCACCGACCGGCCAGCCCGCCGCGAGCAGGACCTGCGCCGCACCCTCACCGACGCCGCCCACCACGACCGCGGCTGAGCAGGCGAGTGGGCCTGGCCGCGAACCGGCGGCACTACCACCGACGTTCCCGAAGGTGGCGCAGCCTGATCCCGATCGTCGCTTCACCCCGGGCCATCCCGAGTGGATCGTCCATCTCGTTCAGTGGAGGAGACCAAGTTGTGACTGGGGGGCGTGCGTTGGCCTCCCCGCCGAGGCGCGGATTCGGACCGGCGGACGCGGCGACACAGACGGGCTACCGCTGGTGATGGGTTCGGCGGGCAACGCGCTGCCGGCTCCCCGAATGGAGGTGGAGGCCAGGGGTGTGGAAGAGGCGGTGCTGCGGCTGCGGCTCGCGCAGGACGCGGCCGGCATCGGCATCTGGGACTGGAACCTGGCCACGGGCGAGTTGAGCTGGGACGCCCACTGGGCCGCGCTGTTCGGGACCACGCTGGGCGAGTTCGAGGCCAGCATCGCCGGCTTCGATGCCCGCACCCATCCCGAGGACCTGCCGCGGGTGCACGCCGCGCTGCGCCAGGCGATCGACACCGCCGGCGCGGTGCAGGTGGAGTACCGGGCGGTGTGGGCGGACGGCACGGTGCGGCGGCTGCTCTCCCGCGGCCAGGCCCTCATCGACCCCGACGGCCAGGTACGCCGGGTGCTCGGCGCGGTCGTCGACGTGACCGAGCTGCGGGCCGCGGTCGACGCCGAAGCGCTCGCCGCCCGGCGACTGGCCGCGCTGGCGGAGGTCGCGCTGCAGCTGGCGCGGTGGAGACCGTGGAGGACCTGTGCGCGGTCGTCATCGACCGGGGGCTGGCGGCGCTGGGCGCAGACGGCGGCGCGGTCGCGGTCCGCGACGATGACCGGCGCGTCGTCAAGCTGACCATCACCGCCTCGCTCGGTCAGAACACCCAGCGTGAGTATGCCGAGCTGCCCCTGGACGGGCCGCTGCCCGCCTCGCACGTGGCGCGTACCGGGGAGATGGTGCTGCTGCCTGACCGGGCCGCCGGGCAGGCCTGGGCGAAGGAGACCGCAGCCGTCTACGAACTCACCGGCAAGGACGCCTGGGCCACCCTGCCGCTGCAGGCCGGCGGCCGGCTGCTCGGGGCCCTGCTGGCCAGCTGGGAGCGGCCCCGCGCCTTCCGGGTCGAGGAGGTGGAACTGCTGGAGGCCTTCGCCGCGCATTGCGCCCAGGCACTCGACCGGCTCCAGGTCCGCCAGGCCGAGCGGCAGGTCGCCGCGGCGCAGCGCCGGCTGTCCGAGACGCTGCAGCGCAGCCTGCTCACCGCCCCCACCCCAGCCGGACTACCTGCAGATCGCCGTGCGCTACGCCCCCGCCGCGCACGAGGCGCAGGTCGGCGGTGACTGGTACGACGCGTTCCTCGCCCCGGACGGGGCCACCACCCTGGTGATCGGGGACACCGCCGGGCACGACCGCACCGCCGCCACGGGCATGGCGCAGATCCGCAACGTGCTGCGCGGCGTCGCGCACACCCTGGCTGAGCCACCCGCCGCGGTGCTGTCCGCGCTCGATCACGCCCTACGCGGCCTGGGCATCGACACCCTCGCCAGCGCGGTGCTCGCTCAGGTCGAGCAGACCCCCGAGCAGACCAGCGAGCAGGCGCGGCAAGGGCTGCGCACCCTGCGCTGGTCCAACGCCGGCCACCCCCCACCGCTGCTGCTCCACCCCGACGGCACCGCCGTGCTGCTCGAGCGCGAGCCGGACCTGCTGCTCGGCCTGGACCCCGACACCCCTCGCGCCGACCACACCGTCGAGCTGCAGCCCGGAGCCACCCTCGTGCTCTACACCGACGGGCTGGTCGAGCGCCGCGACCAGCCGCTGGAGACCGGGCTGGCGTGGCTGCAGGACGCCGCCGCGTCGCTGGCGCACCTGCCCCTCGAGCAGGTCTGCGACGCGCTGCTCGCCGCCCTGCCCGCCGCCGGCGAGGACGACATCGCCCTGCTCGCCGTCCGCGCCCGTCCACTCGAGTAGAGGACACGGCCTGGTGCCGCTGGCTCTCCTCGGCAAGGCCGCGCCTGAAGGCGCGGCACCAGTGCTCGGCGAAAGCTCGGCGCTTCCTGACCGGGGGGCGGGCTGCTGGGTCCCCCGGGCGACGCCGCCAAGAGCAGCTGGAGGAGCTATCCGCTGGCTCAGGGCGACGTTCCGGTCCTCGCGCGTCTAGCTCGTCGAGGACTCGACGTAAAATGTCCACCTGGGTCTGCTTGCGCAGCAGCAGGTGCTCCATGAGGTGCTCGATCGCCTCGGAGCGGGCCTGCTCGCCGGTATGCGGAATGACCGCGTGCAGGGCGCGGATGATCTCCTCCTCGTCGTCCACCAGCCGCTGCAGCCGCTCCTGTGCGGTGCCGTGGACCGGCACCGGGCCGATCTGCAGATCGGTCAGCGCGCCGAGTGCCTGCGCCTGCTCGGCCAGCCGCTGCGTGTCGCCAAGCGTGTCGGCGGCGAACTCGGCCAGTCTCCCGCCCAGGCCCAGCGCCTGCGTTCCGGTGGCGGACGCGGCCAACACCACGAGATGAAGAGCGCTGCGTGCCTGCAGACTCAACGCCCGCCGCAGCGCGTCCCCGAGCTCGTTCCCTTGATCCTTCTCACCATTCACCCGGTCCCGCCTACCCGTCCCTCGGGCGATCATCCCTTCGGTGAGGGATCACTGAGCGGGGCACACGCACGGAGACAACGCCGACCAGCGCGAACGCACCCACGCGCACGATGCGCGGCCTCAGGCGTGAGCACCTCCGATACTGACCACCACGCGGTCGACGAGCTCGGCCCCGTCCACGACCGCGCCCCGGTCGTCGTCGACGAGTCCGACTGGGCCGCGTGGCTGAACCCCGACCTGCGCGACCCCGAGCAGGTCAGCAGCCTGCTCGCCCGGCTCGTGCCGACAGGCCCGCCGCCCTCACCGCGGCGTGGCCGGTGAGTATGGACATCAACTCGGTACGGAGCAACGGCCCACAGCTGCGCGACCCGCTGCCCCAACCCGCCCGAACGCAGCGGGGCGTCGCGGGGCCGCGGAGAACGTCGGCGCCGGGTGGCAAGCTGGGCGGCGTGAGGGGAGGAGTGGTGGGGAAGCCTCTCCTCCCCTCGCACTGTCCCGGCCGCGTCATCCCGGCCGGTCATGCCGGGCGGATCTGCTCGGCGTGGCGCCAGTGGGAGTAGGTCTCCCCGACCCCGAGCCGGTACTGCACCAGCCCGCGCCAGCCCCGGTCCCGGGTCGCGCTGCCAGGCGATCAGCAAGCCCGGCGTCCAGACCTCGTCGACGAGGATCTCGACGGGTCGCCAGGTGTATCCGTCCATGCTCACCACCCGGTCCACGTGGCCCATGAGGCGCGCTCGCCCGGGCCGGCCAGCAGGGCGGGTTGTGCGGTCGCTCCTTCCCCTTGCCCCTTCTCGCGTAGTCGGCGGTGCTGCTCAGCGTCGGGTCGACGGCGCCGATGGGGGAGACCGATGACGCGCTGTCCCGACTGCCGCAGGCTGCTGCCGCGCGAGGCGATCGTGTGCGAGGCCTGCCTGGAGCGGGAGGAAGCGCAGCACCCGCTCCCACCCACACCGGAGCAGGCGCGCGTCCTGGGCACCAGGACTCCCCTTAGTCGGTGACCGGCTGCAGGTGCTCGGCGGGCACCCACGCCTCGACCAGCACTACCCGGCCTGCGTCGACGACGGCGTAGACCACCCGGCCGAACCACGCGCCGCCCTCGCGCTGGGACCACTCCGCCAGCAGTCCGGGCCAGCGGCCCGGGTCCCCGGGCAGGTCGCTCACCCAGCAGTGCCGCCCACCCTCGGTTTGCTCCCGCACTGCCGCCGACCGCCTCGCCGGCGGCGAGCTCCCGAACGGGGGCAGGCCGCGGCGGCTGGGAGTCATGCCACCGGCCACGGCTCAGCATGCCAGCAGCTCGAACATGTGTACTGCATCTCTGCTTGAGTGCAGTAGCGTGCCGGGGGTGGACAGCCCGGCTTCCGCTCATCCGGTGGCGGGGGTGGACTATCCGCGGACTTACCAGCAGTTGCGGAGCTGGTTCCCGGACGACGCTGCGTGCATCGAGTATCTGGGGCGGCTGCGCTGGCCGGCGGGATTCGTGTGCCCGGTCTGTGCCGGCACGGCCTCCTGGCGGACCAAGCGAGGCTTGTGGATGTGCACCTCGTGCGGGCGGAAGACCTCGGTCACCGCGGGGACGATCTTCCACCGGTCCCACACACCGCTGTCGACCTGGTTCGCGGCGGTGTGGTTCGTGACCTCGCAGAAGCGTGACCTCGCAGAAGACCGGGATGTCCGCGCTCGGCCTGCAACGCGTGCTGGGCTTCGGCTCCTACGAGACCGCGTGGGCGTGGCTGCACAAGCTGCGCCGGGCGATGGTCCGTCCCGACCGGGAGCTCCTCGGCGGCCCCGGCGGGCTCGTCGAGCTCGACGAGACGCTGGTAGGCGGCAAGACCGCAGGTACCGACGGCGCGGGCAGCGACAAGGTCCCGGTCATGGTGGCCGTGGAGCGGATCGGGCCC
>JALYMT010000190.1 GCA_030773555.1 Actinomycetota bacterium
GGGTGCGGCGCGGGGGCCGGCGCGGGCGCGGGGGTCGGCGCGGCCTGCCCGGTCCAGAACGAGGTGCGGCCCAGGGCGCCCGGCCAGGTGAGCGAGATGTGCACGTGGTCGCGGTGTGCGCTGGCCCCGGAGTACGGACGCCACTCGAGCGAGCTCGCCGACCAGATCTGCCCGTCCCAGATCACGTACATGATGCCGAGGCGGCGAGCCATCGCGTGGGAATTGCCGTAGGCGTCGGTGGCGAGCAGCCACCGGAAGAAGGCCTCGGCCTGCGCGCGCTGAGCGGGCTCGTCGTAGTCGACGGCCCAGTCGAAGGCGCGCCCCTCCTTGTGCTCGCTGCGCCCGCCGATGTCGCAGCGACGGCTGATGCCGAGGCTCCCGGTGCCCGGATAGGTGCGCACCAGGTAGTCGGCGAGGCCCTTGGTGCCCGCCTTGGGGGTGGGGTCGCAGGTGAGCTGGGGCTCGTAGCCGCCGTACGCCTCGACCGCCGGGCCGAACTGGCGGCTGGCCGCGGACGCGGGGGTGGCCACGCCGGGAATCAGCCCGGTGACGGCCAGCAGGGCGGCGGCGACGCCGGTGACGGCGACACCCCGGCGTGCCGAATGCGCTGCGCCCTGCCGTAGCGTGCGTGCCATGGTCGGGCCTCCCTCCGTGCCGACGACTTCTGCTCGGTCCCGAAGTCGCGTCGGCAGCCGGACGCAGGCACCTCAACTCTCTTGACTCGGACTTGACCACCGCGCGCCCGCTTCGCCCGGGAGTGGGAGGTTTGACCTCGGCTTGGTGGCGTCCGTATCGTGGATGGCCGGTGGGCCCTCGCGCGGGTCTCCCCGAGTGCGCCTCCGAGCGCGGCGCGAGCGCGAGCCCCCTGGTCCTGCGAGGAGATGAGTTCCCACGTGTACGCGATCGTCCGGGCCGGCGGCCGTCAGGAGAAGGTTGCCGTCGGCGACGTCGTCACCGTCGATCGGCTCGGTGTCGAAGCGGGCGAGACCGTGCAACTGCCGGCCCTGCTCGTCGTCGACGGCGACACCGTGACCAGCGACCCGGGTCAGCTGGCCGGGGTTCGGGTGACGGCCGAGGTCGTGGCCGACAGCAAGGGCCCGAAGATCCGCATCCTCAAGTTCAAGAACAAGACCGGCTACAAGCGGCGCATGGGCTACCGCTCGAAGCTCACCCAGGTCAAGGTCACCGCGATCGACGCCGCCCGCTAGTCCGCTTCCCGTTCGCTCTACCGGCAAGGAATTCCGACATGGCTCACAAGAAGGGCGCGTCCTCCACCCGCAACGGGCGCGACTCCGAGAGCAAGCGCCTCGGGGTCAAGCGCTACGGCGGCCAGGTGGTCAAGGCCGGCGAGATCCTCGTCCGCCAGCGGGGCACCCACTTCCACCCCGGCGACGGTGTCGGCCGCGGTGGCGACGACACCCTGTTCGCCCTGGTCAGTGGCGCCGTGACCTTCGGCAGCCGCCACGGGCGCCGCGTCGTGGGCATCCAGCCGATCGAGACCGCGAGCGTTTCCGCGCCGTAGCCGCTGCGGGCGCTCCGGCCCCCGACGCGGCCGGATGCCGAGGAGGCACCCCCATTCCCACCTTCGTCGACCGGGTCCTGTTGCACGCCGCCGCGGGCAACGGCGGGCACGGCGCCGCGTCGGTGCACCGCGAGAAGTTCAAGCCCCTGGGCGGGCCCGACGGCGGCAATGGCGGGCGGGGCGGCAGCGTCGTACTGCGGGTCGATCCCAGCGTGACGACCCTGCTCGACTACCACCATTCGCCGCACCGGCGAGCGGCCTCCGGCAAGCAGGGGCAGGGGGGGCACCGCAACGGCGCCGACGCCGAAGACGTCGTCCTGCCGGTGCCCAACGGCACGGTCGTCAAGTCCGCCGACGGCGAGGTGCTCGCCGACCTCGTCGGCAACGGCGCCGAGTACGTCGTCGCCCGGGGCGGGCGTGCGGGGTTGGGCAACGCCGCCCTCGCCTCGCCGCGTCGGCGCGCACCCGGCTTCGCGCTGCTCGGCGAGCCGGGCGAGAGCCGGGACGTCGTCCTCGAGCTCAAGACCGTCGCAGACGTGGCCCTGGTGGGCTTTCCCAGCGCCGGCAAGTCGAGCCTGATCGCCTCGATCTCCGCAGCCCGGCCGAAGGTGGCCGACTATCCGTTCACCACCCTGGTGCCCAATCTCGGCATCGTGGAGGCCGGCGACGTGCGCTTCACCGTCGCCGACGTGCCCGGGCTGATCCCCGGGGCGAGCACCGGCAAGGGGCTGGGCCTGCAGTTCCTCCGGCACGTGGAGCGCTGCTCCGTCCTCGTGCACGTCGTCGACGCCGCCACTCTGGAGCCCGGCCGCGACCCGCTCGCCGACCTCGAGGTCATCGAGGAGGAGCTGCGTGCGTACGGCGGGCTCGACGAGCGGCCCCGGCTGCTCACGATCAACAAGGTCGACGTCCCGGAGGCGCGCGAGCTCGCCGAGCTGGTCCGGCCCGACCTCGAGGCCCGGGGCGTGCCGGTCTTCCTGGTCTCGGCGGTCACCCGGGAGGGGCTGCGGGAGCTGACCTTCGCCATGGCCGAGCTGGTGGCGCGAGCCCGCGCTGCGGCCCCCGAGCCGGAGGCACCCCGGGTCGTGCTGCGCCCGCACGCGGTCGACGACGCCGGCTTCACGGTGACCAAGGAGGGTGACCGGTTCCGCGTACGCGGGGAGAAGCCCGAGCGCTGGGTGCGCCAGACCGACTTCAGCAACGACGAGGCGGTGGGCTATCTCGCCGACCGGTTCGCCCGCCTGGGGGTGGAGGATGCCCTGGTCAAGGCGGGCGCCGCCCCGGGTGACGACGTGCTGATCGGTCCCGAGGACAACGCGGTCGTGTTCGACTGGCAGCCGACGCTGCAGGCCGGCGCCGAGGTGCTGCACGGCCCCCGGGGCACCGACCGACGGCTGCAGCCGTGACCAGCCCGGCTGCGCTCGGCACCCTGCGTTCAGCGGTCGCCGCCGCGCGGCGGGTGGTCGTCAAGGTGGGCTCGTCGTCGCTCACCACCGCCGGGGGCGCCCTCGACGGCCGCCGCGTCGACGCGCTCGTCGACGTCATCGCCGAGCGGCGCCGCGCGGGGACCTCGGTGGTCCTGGTGTCCTCAGGTGCGATCGCGGCCGGGCTGACGCCGCTGGGCCTGCGGACGCGCCCGCGCAATCTCGCCACGCTGCAGGCCGCGGCCAGCGTCGGCCAGGGCCTGCTGGTGCACCGCTACACCGAAGCCTTCGCCCGCCACGGCGTCCCCGTCGGTCAGGTGCTGCTCACCGCCGAGGACGTGGTGCGCCGGGCGCACTACCGCAACGCCTCGCGCACCCTCGCGCGGCTGCTCGCCCTCGGGGTGCTGCCCGTCGTGAACGAGAACGACACGGTGGCGACCGAGGAGATCCGCTTCGGCGACAACGACCGGCTGGCCGCTCTCACCGCCCACCTCGTCGGCGCCGACCTGCTCGTCCTGCTCTCCGACGTCGACGCGCTCTACGACAGCGACCCCCGGCTGCCCGGGGCGCTGCCCATCGCCGAGGTGCTCGACGCCGGTAACCTCGCGGGTGTGAGCGTCGGCGGCGTCGGCGGCGCCGGCGTGGGCACCGGCGGCATGGTCACGAAGGTGCAGGCCGCCCGGATCGCCACCACCGGTGGCATCCCGGTCGTCCTGACCTCGGCCGCCGCGGCCGCCGCCGCCCTCGCCGGGCGCCCCGGAGGAGTCGGCTACGCCGCCATCACCGCCGATGGACACTGGCAGGTGGTCGAGGATCCCTGCACCAGCACCGCGACCCTGAAGCGCGTCGCCTCTGCCGCGCAGCTTCGATCCTGGTGCCCGGCACCGCCCGCGGCGGAAGCGAACGGCTGGGCATGCTGAGCCCCACGGCCTCCATCCAGCGCCGCACGGGCACTCGCCACGCCGCCGGCGAGCACGCCACCTTGCCCATGCCCGTCCGCGGGAGCGCTACCGTCGAGGCCAGCAACGCGCGCCTCGAGCACGGAGACCCTCACC
>JALYMT010000191.1 GCA_030773555.1 Actinomycetota bacterium
GAGGATCCGTACGCCGACGCTCGGACGCCACCGGGTGCGGGCCTCCTCGGTGAGGTACTGCCGGGCGACGGTGTGGCCGTCCTCGAAGTTCGCCGAGGCCCGCAGGAAGCCCAGCATCACGTCCTGGGGACTGGCACCCGGCGACGGGGGCGGTGCGAGCACCCGGACGAAGCCGTCCTGGGCGGCGAAGCCGCTCTGCGCGCCCTGCTGCACCGGTCCCTGCGTGGGCACGCTCGCGCACCCGCCCAGCAGCACCGTGAGCAGCACCGTGAGCAGCACCGTGAGCAGCCCGGCCCGCGGGCGTCCGTCACGCACCCGTCCCTCCTCCGCGCGACAGGGACGCGTCGGAGCCGGCGCCGCGGGTCCTGCGGTACGGGGTGCCGGCGGGCAGGGGGTGCAGGCGGACGAGCGCGTCGCGGGGCTCGAGGAGCAGCGGCGAGCGCTCGAGGTCGTCACCGGCCCGCTGGGGCAGGGTGAGCCGGAACTGCGAGCCGAGTCCCGGCTGCCCCCACGCCTGCAGCCAGCCGCCGTGCAGCCGCGCGTCCTCGAGCGCGATCGCCAGCCCGAGGCCGTTGCCGCCGATGCGCCGGGAGCGGGCGGGGTCGGCCCGCCAGAACCGGTTGAAGACCAGGCAGGACTCCCCGGGACGCAGGCCGACGCCGAAGTCGCGTACGGACACCGCAACGGCCCCGCCGCCCGCGCGGACGGTGACGACGACGGGGCGCCCCTCGCCGTGCTCGATCGCGTTCACGACCAGATTGCGCAGGATGCGCGCGACCCGCCGGCGGTCGACATCGGCGACGCAGGCGGTGGCCGGCGCGGTGAGCTGCAGGCGGGTGCCGGTGGCCTCCGCGAGGGCCCCGGCGGCGGCGAGCACCGAGCGGGCGACGTCGCGCAGGTCGACCGGCTCGAGCTCGAGGGAGGCTGCGCCGGCGTCGAAGCGGCTGATCTCGAGCAGGTCGGTCAGCAGCGTCTCGAAGCGGTCGAGCTCGGTCTGCAGCAGCTCCGCGGAGCGCCGGACCGCGGGGTCGAAGTCGGCGCGCGCCTCGTACAGCAGGTCGGTGGCCATCCGGACGGTCGTCAGCGGAGTCCGCAGCTCGTGGGACACGTCGGCGACGAAGCGGCGCTGGACCCGCGAGAGGTCCTCGAGCTGGCGGATCTGCTGCTGCAGGCTCGCGGCCATCTCGTTGAAGGAGGCGGCGAGGCGGGCGAGGTCGTCCTCGCCGCTCACCCGCATGCGCTCCTCGAGCCGGCCGTCGGCCAGGCGCTCGGCGATGCGGGCGGCCATCCGTACGGGGGTGACGACCTGCCGGGCGACGACCCAGGTGATGAGGCCGACCATGAGCACGAGGAACACCCCGGTGATCGCGACCGTGCGCTGCACCAGGGCGAGCGTCGCCTGCTCGTCGACCAGGGGGAACAGGTAGTACAGCTCGTGCAGCCCGGCGCCGGGCAGGAAGACCCGCTGACCGACCGCGAGGCCGGGAGTGCCGGCGGGGGCGGGGGAGGGCATCTCGATGTACGTGTGCTGCTGCGCGGACGCCGCCCGCACCCGCTCGCGCAGCTCGTCGGGCAGCACCGCCTGGTCGGCGGTGCTCGACGAGTAGTCGACCGACGGGCCGGTCAGGGTAGAGCTGGGCGGGCCCAGGAGCAGGATCTCGTTGGGGCCGGCCTCGCCCCCGGTCGCCAGGCGGCGGACCACGTCGACGGCGAGCTGGTCGCGCTGCACCCGCTGGGTCGGGTCGGCCGCGTCGAACTGCAGCTGCGCCAGCCGGGCGCCGTCACCGGCCTGGGCGAGCGCGGCGTTGACCTTGGTGTGCAGCAGTCCCGAGGCGATGCGGTTGACGAGCACCGCCCCCAGCAGGCCGACGACCAGCAGGCAGAGCGCCACGGTGGTCGTGACCACCCGCAGCCGCAGCGAGCGCCGCCAGCCGCCGAGCAGCCCGCGGGAGCGGGCGTACGGGGTGGACGTCATGCCTCCCCGTCGGTCGTCGTCGCCGGCGCGCTCACGCCGGGCCCGCCTTGTAGCCGACGCCCCGCACGGTCAGGACGATCTCGGGCTTCTCCGGGTCCTTCTCGACCTTCGAGCGCAGGCGCTGCACGTGCACGTTCACCAGGCGGGTGTCGGCGGCGTGCCGGTAGCCCCACACCTGCTCGAGCAGGATCTCACGGCTGAAGACCTGCCAGGGCTTGCGCGCGAGGGCGACGAGCAGGTCGAACTCCAGCGGGGTCAGCGCGATCCCCTCGCCGTCGCGGCGAACGACGTGACCGGCAACGTCGATAGTGAGGTCATCGAGGTGCAGCGTCTCGGGGGCGGGATCCTCACGGCGGCGCAGCCGGGCGCGCACCCGGGCGACGAGCTCCCTGGGCTTGAAGGGCTTGACGATGTAGTCGTCGGCGCCGGACTCCAACCCGAGCACGATGTCGACGGTGTCGCTGCGCGCGGTGAGCATGACGATCGGCACGCCCGACTCGGCGCGGATCTGGCGGCACACATCGATGCCGTCGCGTCCGGGCAGCATGAGGTCGAGCAGCACGAGATCGGGCTTGCTGTCGTGGAAGGCGGCCAGCGCCCGGTCCCCGTCGCCGCAGAACGTCGGCTCGATGCCCTCGCCGCGCAGCACGATGCCGAGCATCTCGGCGAGGGCGGGGTCGTCGTCCACGACCAGCACGCGGCCCTTCATGCGCCTCATCGTGACATCCTGTTGCAAGGCGACCACAAGACGCTTCCTTCGGGATACGGTCCCCGCGATCCGGGACGGGGTCTCTCGGACAGGATCAACGACGAAGGACGACGGCGCGTGCCCTTTCACCCGAAAAGGGGCGACTCGCGCGGGATGGCACGATGGCCGCGGCCGGCGGCCGACCCGGCTGCCCCTGGAGGAGGACGAGATGAGCGACGCTCCCGGATGGGCCTCTCCCTCCCCCGGAGAAGCCCCGCGCGGGCCGGGCGGGCCACCGGGCTGGTCCGCACCGCCCCCGCCGCCACCACCGTCCCCCCCGTCCCCCCCGCCGTCGTGGC
>JALYMT010000192.1 GCA_030773555.1 Actinomycetota bacterium
CCACCGGGTCGGCGCGCACCCGGCCGGGGTCAGCGGGCGGTGGAGGCGTCGGACGGGCTCAATCGCAACGAGGGGCGAGCACCGCGACGCACTCCACGTGATGGGTCATGGGGAACAGGTCGAAGGCGCGCAACCCCTGCAGGTCGTAGCCCGCGCTGGCGAAGGTGCGCAGGTCACGAGCGAGGGCCGCCGGGTCGCAGGCGCCGTAGGCGACCCGGCGGGGCGAGCGGGCCGTGATCGACTCCACGACCTCGCGCCCGGCGCCCGAGCGCGGCGGGTCGAGGACGACGAGATCGACCGGCCCGCTGACCTCGGCGGGACCGCTCACCCCCAGCACCCGGTCGACCCGGCCGGTGACGAGGTGCACCGTGGGGAGGTCGTGCAGGTTACGCCGCGCGTCCGCGATCGCCTGCCGGTCGGCCTCGACCGCGGTCACCGCCCCGGCGGGTCCCACGGCGGTGGCGAGCACGGCGGCGAACAGCCCGACCCCCGCGTAGAGGTCGAGTGCGCGTTCGCCCGCGCGCGGCTCCAGGCCCTCGAGCACGGCGGCCGCGAGCACCTCGGTCGCGCCGGGGTGCACCTGCCAGAAACCACCCCCGCTGACCCGCCAGCTGCGCCCGGCCGCCTCCTCGGCCAGCCAGGTCCGCCCCTTCAGGCGCCGAAGCTGCGGGGATCGCTCGACCTCGCCGCCGGGGTCGCCGCCGGGGTCGCTGCCGCGGTCGACCGCCGGACCGACGGCGGAGTCGCCGGCGAGCGGGCGGTCTCCCGGAGGGCGCCGACGGTCGCCGGGCGGAGCGAGGAGCAGCGAGGCCGGGCGGGCGAGCTCCGGGATCCGCACCCGGCCGCCGGGCCGAGGAGTGATCACGACGAGGGTTTCGTGCCGGCGCGGCGCCGTCGCGAGCTCGACGGCGGCGGCACCCGGCCACCGCACCGCCGTCGCCGTGAGCTCGTCGAGGTCGGGATGGGCGATGCGGCACCGGGTGATGGGCACGAGATCGGTCGACCGGTGCTTGTGCAGCCCGAGCCGGCCCTCCGCGTCGACCCCGAACTGCACCCGGGTACGCCACCCGAGTCCCTCCTGGTCGCCGGGGACGGCCTCGACCACCACGGCGCGCTCGATGCCGGCCAGGCGGCGGAGCTGCTCGGCGACGACGTCGGCCTTGAGCCGCCGCTGGGCCGCGAGCGTCGCGTGCTGCCAGTCGCAGCCGCCGCAGCGCCCCGGCTTCGCGTAGGGGCACGGCTGCTCGACCCGGTCGGGCGAGGCGACGAGCACCTCGATGGCGTCGGCTCGCAGATACGGGTCGCGCTCTCGCCCCTCCGTCACCCGGGCCCGCACCCGCTCCCCCGGCAGGGCGTGGCGGACGAACACCACGCGTCCCTCCGCCCGGGCCACGCAGATCCCGCCGTGCGCGACGGGGCCGACGTCGAGCTCGAGCTCGGTGCCGGCCAGGGAGGCGCCCTTGTCACGCGGGGCCGCGGTCGCCCCCGCCCTGGTCACGGGCCCCTCCGGACCTGGAGGCCGACGAGCAGGTCGTCATCGGGGTCCTGAGCCGGACCGTCGACGGCGCCGCCATCGTGGCGGTCGGCGTGGACCTGGGAGGAGTGCAGCTGCCAGGGCACGCTCGTCACCATCACCCCGGGGGTGAACAGCAGCCGACCCTTGAGCCGCAGCGCGCTCTGGTTGTGCAGCAGGTGCTCCCACCAGTGCCCGACGACGTACTCGGGGATGAAGACGGTCACCACGTCGCGGGGGCTCTCGCGGCGGATGCTGCGGACGTAGTCGACGACCGGGCGGGTGATCTCGCGGTAGGGCGAGTCGAGGGCCTTCAGCGGCACCGGGATGCCGCGACGGTCCCACTCGTCCTGCAGGGCGTCGGTCTCCTCGGGATCGACCCGCACGGTGACCGCCTCGAGACGCGAGGGCCGGGTGGCGCGGGCGTAGGCCAGCGCCCGCAGCGTGGGCTTGTGCAGCTTCGAGGCGAGCACGATCGCGTGGTTGCGGGCGGGCAGCGTCACGTCCTCCTCGCCGGCGACGAGCTCACGGGCCACCGCGTCGTAGTGCCGGTGGATACCCCGCATCAGCAGGAACAGCACGGGCATCGCGATGACCACGATCCAGGCCCCGGCCAGGAACTTCGTGACCAGCACGATGACGAGCACCGTGGCCGTGAACACCAGCCCGATCCCGTTGACCACCCGGGAGCGCACCATCCGGCGTCGGACGGCCGGATCGGCCTCGGTGCGCAGGTGCCGGGTCCAGTGCCGGACCATGCCGGTCTGGCTGAGCGTGAAGGAGACGAACACCCCGATGACGTAGAGGTTGAGCAGCGCGCCCACGTCGGCGTCGAAGGCCCAGATCAGCAGGCAGGCGAAGCCGGCGAGCAGGATGATGCCGTTGCTGAAGGCCAGCCGGTCGCCGCGGGTGTGCAGCTGCCGCGGCAGGTAGCGGTCCTGGGCGAGGATCGAGCCGAGCACCGGGAAGCCGTTGAAGGCGGTGTTGGCCGCGAGGAACAGGATCAGCGCGGTCAGGACCGCGAGATAGACGAAGGCGGGCGAGCCGTCACCGAAGACGGCCGCCGCGACCTGGGCGATGATCGGCTGCTGCACGTAGTCCTCGCCGGCGGGCCGGCCGTCGATCAGGACGTGCTCGGCGGGGTCCTCCGCGAGCCGGACCCCGGTCAGGTTGCCCAGGGCGATGATGCCGCCGAACATCGTGACGGCCAGCAGGCCGAGCATCAGCAGCGTGGCCGCGGCGTTGCGGCTCTTGGGCTGGCGGAAGGCCGGCACCCCGTTGCTGATGGCCTCCACGCCGGTGAGCGCCGCGCAGCCGGTCGAGAACGACCGGAGCAGCAGGAAGACGAGGGCGAAGCCGGTGAGCCCACCGGCCGCAGGCTCGATCTCGTAGCCCGCGGTCGGGGCGCGGACGTCGTCGCCGAGCACGAGGACGCGGGTCAGCCCCCAGGCGATCAGACCCAGGACGCCCACCAGGAAGGCGTAGGTGGGGATCGAGAACGCGG
Source organism: Actinomycetota bacterium (assembly GCA_030773555.1). Classification (GTDB taxonomy): domain Bacteria; phylum Actinomycetota; class Actinomycetes; order JALYMT01; family JALYMT01; genus JALYMT01. The sequence goes on from JALYMT010000192.1 coordinate 3,018, forward strand.
TGCCGGACTCGCGCACCCCCCTCAGGTTGAGCACGGCGATGGCCGCCACGATGCCCAGGGCGACCGGCACCCGGTGCGCGGCAATGAACGGCACCGCCGAGGCCGCGTTGTCGACCCCCGCGGACACGGAGACGGCGACGGTGAGCACGTAGTCGACGAGCAGCGCGCTGGCGACCGTGACCCCCGCGTTGGGACCGAGGTTGACGGTGGCCACCTCGTAGTCGCCGCCGCCGCTGGGATAGGCCTGCACGTTCTGCCGGTAGGACAGGACCACGGTCAGCAGCACGACCACCACGGCCAGCCCCACCCAGGGGCTGTAGCGGTAGAACCCGACACCGGCGACGGCCAGCACGGCGAAGACCTCGCCCGGCGCGTAGGCCACCGAGGAGAGCGCGTCGCTGGCGAAGACCGGCAAGGCGATGCGCTTCGGCAGCAGGGTCTCGCCCAGCGCCTCGCTGCGCTTCGCCCGACCGATGAGCAGGCGTTTGGGCAGATCAACGAGTGCCACGACCCGCAATGCTAAGCCGCGGGTGCGACGCCCCGGCGCGGTACGGTGCTTGCCGGGCCGGCGTTCTGTGGACGGGCCGCGGAGGGGACGGCGTGCACTTCGTGATCATGGGCTGCGGCCGGGTGGGATCCTCGATCGCGCACAGCCTCGAGGACCACAACCACTCGGTCGCGGTGATCGACCAGAACGCCGACGCCTTCCGCCGGCTCGGCAAGTCCTTCGAGGGCCGACGGGTGGTCGGCGTGGGCTTCGACCGCGACACCCTGATGGAGGCCGGCATCACCTCCGCCCACGCCTTCGCGGCGGTCAGCAACGGCGACAACTCCAACATCCTCGCCGCCCGCGTCGCCCGCGAGACCTTCGGGGTGGAGAACGTCGTCGCCCGCATCTACGACCCCGGGCGGGCCGAGGTCTACCAGCGGCTGGGCATCCCCACCGTCGCGACCGTGCGCTGGACGGCCGACCAGATGCTGCGCCGGCTCACCCCCGAGGGCTCGGTGCCGGAGTGGCGTGATCCCAGCGGGACGATCCGCCTCGCCGAGGTGCACGTCGACCCGGCCTGGGTGGGCGCCAGGCTCTCCCGGCTGGAAGCGGCCTCCGGGGCGCGGATCGCCTTCCTCACCCGGTTCGGCGAGGGGGTCCTGCCCGCCGGCGACACCGTGCTGCAGGACGGCGACCTGGTGCACGTCGTCATGCGGGAGGCCGATGTCGCCCGCGTCGAGGCCGTGTTCGCCCGGGGCCCGGCCGCGCAGGAACTGCGGGGGGCCTGATGCGCATCGCCATCGCCGGGGCCGGCAAGGTGGGCCGGTCGATCGCCCGCGAGCTGATCAGTAACGGCCACCGCGTGCTGCTCCTCGACAAGGACCCCGCCGCGATCAAGGTGGCCAGCGTGCCCGACGCCGACTGGCTGCTCGCCGACGCCTGCGAGGTCTCCTCACTCGAGGAGGCCGGGCTCGACCGCTGCGAGGTCGTGGTGGCCGCCAGCGGCGACGACAAGGTGAATCTCGTCGTGTCACTGCTGGCCAAGACCGAGTACGGCGTCCCCCGCACCGTCGCCCGGGTGAACAACCCGAAGAACGAGTGGATGTTCGACGAGGGTTGGGGCGTGGACGTCTCGGTGTCCACCCCACGGCTGATGACCGCGCTGGTGGAGGAGGCCGTGAGCGTGGGCGACCTCGTGCGGCTGTTCACCTTCCGCCAGTCGGGCACCGACATGGTGGAGCTCACCCTCCCGCACGACTCCCCCAGTCTGGGCAAGCGCGTCGGCGACGTCCCCTGGCCGCCGGAGACCGTGCTCGTGGCCATCGTGCGGGGAGGCCGGCCCATCGCCCCGACCCCCGACGACCCCCTGGAGGCCGGCGACGAGCTGTTGTTCGTCACGGCCGCCGACGTCGGCACCGGGCTGCGGGAGCTGCTCGCACCCAGCCACTGAGGGCGGCTGCGCAGTCCCGCCCGGCCCTGATAGGGCGAGCGGCTTCACGAGCACGTCCCGTCCGACCCCGTACGCCCGCTTCGTCCCCTCCCCGGGGGGTGCCTGCCACCCCCTCTGCCCATCATCGCGGCGACGTCCGGCGCCGAGGGCACTCGGGACGGCTGCTGCAGCCGCCGAGGAGAGGAGCACGGCCGTGTCGCGTCTCGTCCGCAGCCTCGCGCTGTCGATGCCCGGCCGGCGGTCGGTCTCGAGCGTCGCGGCCCTCGGGTCGCTGGCCGCCCTGCTCGCCGTCGGCGTCCCTGCGACGTCGGCGCCGGGTGCCGGTCGCGCCCCGGCCACCGTCGCGG
>JALYMT010000193.1 GCA_030773555.1 Actinomycetota bacterium
CCGGTTCACCAGCGTCTGGAGGACGGTGGTGATGATCGTCGATCCACCCGGCGAGCCGAGCGCGAGGAAGGGCTTGCCGTCCTCGAGCACGATCGTCGGGGACATCGAGCTGCGGGGCCGCTTGCCCGGTGCAGGCAGGTTCGGGTCGCGCCCGTCGGGCTGAGACGAAGTGAAGTTGAAGTCGGTGAGCTCGTTGTTGAGCAGGAAGCCGCGGTTGGGCACCACGATGCCGCTGCCTCCGGTCTGCTCGATGGTGAGGGTGTAGGCGACCAGGTTGCCCCACCGGTCAGCCGTGGTCAGGTGCGTGGTGGACCGCCCCTCCCGGCTCCCCCGAGCCGTGGTGCGGGGCGCGGTGCCGCAGCCGCGGCCGTACTCGCCGTCGGGCATTCCGAAGGCGACGGGCTTGGTGGCCGCCTTCTCGGGGTCGATGCGGCAGGCGCGCTCGCCGGCGAAGCCGCCGGAGAGCAGCTCGCGCAGGGGCACGTCGACTCGGCCGGGGTCGCCGACGTAGCGGTTGCGGTCGGCGAAGGCAAGGGCGCTGGCCTCGAGGTAGTGGTGGAGCGCCGCGGTGGGTCCGACGTCGCCGAGTGGGAAGCGCTCGAGGATGTTCAGCGCCTCGCCCACGGTCGAGCCGCCGCTGGAGGGCGGGGCCATGCCGTAGATCTCCAGTCCTCGGTAGTCGATCCGGGTCGGCCGGCGAAGCGGCGCCTCGTACGCGGCGAGGTCGGCGCGCTCCAGCAGGCCGGGGCGGACGCGCCGGTCCGTGTCGGGCACCACGGGCGGGGACTTCACCGTGCGCACGACCTCGGCCCCGAGACGCCCCCGGTACAGGGCGTCCACGTCCCGGCCGAGCGTGCGGTAGGTGCGGGCGATGTCGGGGTTGCGGAAGACGGTGCCGACCTTCGGCGGCGTACCTCCCGGGAGGAAGAGGTCGCGCGTGGAGGTGAAGGCGGCGAAGCGCTCGGCGTTCTCGGCGGTCTGCTGGCGGAAGGTCGCGTCGACGACGAAGCCCTTCTCCGCGACGCGCGTGGCCGGCCGCAGCGCGTCGCGCAGCGACAGGGTCCCCCACCGGTCGAGAGCCTCGTCCCAGGTCTTCGGGGTGCCGGGCACGCCGACGGACAGGCCGCTGGTGACCGCCTCCGCGAACGGGATCGGGTTGCCGTCCTCGACGAAGGCATCAGACTGCATGCGCCGGGGCGCGGTCTCGCGGCCGTCGATGGTGCGGACCCGGCCGGTCCTGGCCTCCCGCGTCGACGGCGTTGCCGCCCTTGCGCAGTACTTCGAGACCAGCGGCGGTGGCATCGGGGGCGACGGTGGCGACGGCGCCGCCGGAGCCCACCGCCACCGGGTCCTTGATCGGCGTCGCCGAGCGGGCCTGGGCGGGGGCGGCGGTGGCGGCCGGCTCGGCGGCGACCGGTGGTGCGAGCAGCGCGAGCCCCAGCGCCCCGAGGGCGGCGGCGACCAGTGAGCGAGACGTGACACGGCGACATGCCGCGCGAGCTTCTCTGCGCCGTACGAGTGACGCAAGTCCTACGCGACGGAAACCTCGAGGGCGAGGGCGAGGAGGTCGGGGGCGTCGTACGGCAGCCAGCGAACGCGCGGGTCCCGGCGGAACCAGGACTCCTGGCGCCGCGCCAGGCGGCGGGTGACCCGCACCGTCTCGGCCCGCGCGGTCGCCTCGTCGTACTCCCCGTCCAGCAGGCGCAGGACCTGCGCGTAGCCGAGCGCCCGGCTCGCCGTCCGTCCGCTGCGCAGGCCGGAGCGCTCCAGCGCCCGGACCTCCTCGACCAACCCCTGCTCCCACATCCGGTCGACGCGCCGGGCGATCCGCTCGTCGAGGGCGGCGCGGGGCACGGCCAGACCCACCTGGCGGGCCACGACGGCGTACCGGGGGGTGGGCAGGGTGGCGGCGAACGGGCGGCCGGTCAGCGAGACGACCTCGAGGGCGCGCACGATCCGGCGGCCGTTGCTCGCCAGGATGACCGCGGCCGCGTCCGGGTCGAGGGTGGCGAGGCGAGCGTGCAGCGGTGCCGGCCCGACGTCCTCGAGCTCGGCCTCCAGCCGGGAGCGCAGCTGGGGGTCGGTCGCGGGAAAGTGCAGGTCGTCGAGCGCGGCGCGGACGTAGAGCCCGGACCCGCCGACCAGCACGGCGGGCCTGCGCGCGACGGCGAGCCGGTCGAGCACGGCCCGCGACAGCCGCTGGTACTCCTCGACGCTGGCGGCCTCGGTCACCTCCCACACGTCGAGGAGGTGGTGCGGGACGCCCTGCTGCTCGGCGGGGCTCAGCTTGGCGGTGCCGATGTCCATGCCGCGGTAGAGCTGCATCGAGTCGGCGTTCACGACCTCGCCGTCGAGCGCCCGGGCCAGGACCACGCCGAGGTCGGACTTGCCGGCGGCCGTCGCCCCCACGACGGCGATCACGGGCGGCGGCACGCGACCAGTGTCGGTCACGCGGCGGCCGCGCCCCGCCGCTCAGCACGCGGCGGAGGCGGGTTCGCGCAGGTCGAGACGCACCACCGGGGCGAGCAGCTCCCGCACCAGCGCGCCGACTGCACCGGCCTCGAGCAGGAAGCCGTCGTGCCCGTACGGAGAGGAGACGGTGCGCAGCCGTCCCGCCTCCGGAATGCCGCGGGCGAGCTGCTCCTGCTGGTAGGGGGGGTAGAGGCGGTCGGAGTCGATCGCCGCGACGATCGTGCGGGCGGTCACCCGGGCCAGGGCCGCCTCGACGCCACCCCGGCCGCGGCCGACGTCGTGGGAGTTCATCGCCTCGGTCAACGCGACGTAGGTGCCCGCGTCGAAGCGGCGGGCGAGCTTGTCGGCGTGGTGGTCGAGGTAGGACTCGACGGCGTAGCGGCCGCCGCGCAGCGGGTCCTCCCCCGGCTGGGGGGCCCGGTCGAAGCGGGCCGCCAACTCCAGCTCCGAGCGGTAGGACACCTGGGCGATGCGGCGGGCGACGCCCAGGCCGACGTGCGGCCCCTGGCCGGGCGGGGCGTCGTGGTAGTCGCCGCCAAGCCAGTGCGGGTCGGCGCGGATCGCGTGCAGCTGCGGGGAGCACAGGGCGATCTGCTCGGCCGAGGCGGTGGCGCCGCAGGCGAGCAGCAGCAGCGAGCCCACCCTCTCGGGATGCGTGACCGCCCACTCGATGGCACGCATGCCGCCCATCGAGCCGCCGAGGACGCTGGCCCACCGCCGAATGCCGAGCGCGTCGGCCAGGCCCGCCTCGGCGGCGACCTGGTCGCGGATGGTGAGGAAGGGGAAGCGGCTGCCGTACGCCCGGCCGTCGGGGGCCAGCGAGGACGGCCCCGTTGTGCCCTGGCAGCCGCCCAGGACGTTGGGGGCGACGACGAACCAGCGGTCGGTGTCGAGTGCCCGCCCCGGGCCGACCAGGCCCTCCCACCAGCCGGCGCTGGCCTGGCCGGGCCCGGGCGGGCCGACGACGTGGCTGTCGCCGGTGAGGGCGTGCAGCACGAGGACGGCATTGCCGCCGTCAGCGTCGAGCCGCCCCCAGGTCTCGTACGCGACGCGCACCGCGGGCAGCCGCCCGCCGGCCTCGAGGTCGAGCGCCCCGAGGTCGGCGAAGCGGCGGCCGCCCACCGGATCCCCCTCGCGCCACGCACCGGTGGCCGGAGGGGGACCCGGCGGCAGGGGCGTCGCGCCGACCGTCATGCCGCGGTCTTGGCGGCGCGGAAGCCGGCGTCCAGGTCGGCGAGCAGGTCGTCGATGCCCTCGAGGCCGAGGGAGAGCCGGATCAGCCCAGGCGTCACGCCGGTGGTCACCTGCTCCTCGGGCTTGAGCTGCGCGTGCGTGGTCGAGGCCGGGTGGATGATCAGGCTGCGCACGTCGCCGATGTTGGCGACGTGGCTGAACAGCTCGACCGCGTCGACGAAGCGCTTGCCCGCCTCGACCCCGCCGCGGATCTCGAAGGCCAGCACGGCGCCGGTGCCCTGCGGCAGGTACTTCTGGCCGCGGTCGTACCACCGGTTCGACGGCAGCCCGGCGTAGTGGACCTTCTCGACCTCGTCGCGGGTCTCGAGCCACTGGGCGACGGCGAGCGCGTTCTGCACGTGCCGCTCCATGCGCAGGCTCAGCGTCTCGATGCCCTGGAGGATGAGGAACGCGTTGAACGGCGAGACCGCCGGGCCGATGTCGCGCAGCAGCTGCACGCGGGCCTTGATCGCGTACGAGCCGTGGCCGAGGGCCTCCCAGTAGTTCAGGCCGTGATAACTCGGGTCGGGGGTGTTGAAATTCGGGAACCGCTCGGCCTGCGCGCCGAAGTCGAATCTGCCGCCGTCGACGATGACGCCGGCGATCGAGGTGCCGTGGCCGCCGAGGAACTTGGTGGCCGAGTGCACGACGATGTCGGCGCCGTGCTCGAGCGGGCGCAGCAGGTAGGGCGTGGCGACGGTGTTGTCGATGATCAGCGGCGCGCCGATCTCGTGCGCGACGGCGCTCACGGCCTCGATGTCGAGGATGTCGTTCTTCGGGTTGCCCACCGACTCGCCGTAGAAGGCCTTGGTGTTCGGCCGTGCCGCCCGCCGCCACGACTCCGGGTCGTCCGCGTCCTCGACGAAGCTGACGTCGATGCCGAGCTTCGGCAGCGTGTAGTGGAACAGGTTGTAGGTGCCGCCGTAGAGCGACGCGCTCGACACGATGTGGTCGCCGACCTCGGCCAGGTTGAGGATCGCGAGGGTCTCCGCGGCCTGGCCGCTGCCGACGGCGAGCGCGGCGACGCCGCCCTCGAGCGAGGCGACGCGCTGCTCCAGCACGTCCTGCGTCGGGTTCATGATGCGGGTGTAGATGTTGCCGGTGACCGCGAGGCCGAACAGGTCCTCGGCGTGCTTGCTGTTCTCGAACGCGTACGACGTCGTCTGATAGATCGGCACCGCCCGGGCGCCGGTGGCGGTGTCCGGGTTGGCGCCCGCGTGGATCTGGCGGGTCTCGAAGCTCCAGCCGCTGGAGGCTGCGTCGGTCACGGGGGTCTCTCCTCGTTTCGGGGTACGACGGGATGGCCGCGCAGCGGCGGCCGGGACAGGTTTGCGGGGTGCGGCGGCAGTGCGGCTAGCGCCGCGGGCGCATTCGAGCGTCGCTCATCGGGGCCTCCTGGCTTCGGGGCCCCCGGCCTGAGCCGCGGAGCCCGCGCTTGCCGGCCGCGGTCGCGACCAGCCCGGTCATCACCCGGGGCACCCCACCGCGGTTGGAGGGTTGCCGGCCAGCGAGCCGGGGCTTGGCGCTGGCGCTCATGACCTGCGGGAACAATAGCCCACCCGCCCGCCGCCCTGCACGGCCCGGACGCAACGCGGAACGATGCGTACGGCTGGCGTACGAATCGCTCCGCGCTGTGCGCCCACAGCCGGCATCCGGGCTCGGATGTCCCCACGTGGGGCCGCGGCCCCCCGCCGGCTGCTCCCGCCGCCGACCCTGGTCGGCATGGAGAGCCTCGACCGGTTGATCCGGCAGCAGCACGGCGTGCTCACTCGCCGACAGGCCCTTGGCGCGGGGCTGTCGCCCTCGCAGATCGCCCGCAGGCTCCGCTCAGGCACCTGGCGGCGGCTCACGCCGACCGTCTACGCCCTGGCCAGCGCGCCTCCGAGCCTGGAGCAGCTGGCGCACGCGGCGCTGCTCGCGGCCGGGCCGATGAGCGCGCTGGGCTACCTCACCGCTGCGCGTCGCTGGCACCTGCCGGTGCCAGCAGGGGGTCCGGTCCACGTGCTGGTGCCGCCGGAGTCCCGGACCAGACTGCCCCGGGGGGTCGTCGGCCACCGCGTGCCGTTTCCCCGCGACGAGGTCGTGCTGCTCGACGGCTGCGCACCACCGTCCGCTGCCGCACGATGGTCGACTGCCTGCGCGTCCTGCCCACCGAGCCGGGGGTGGTCCTGCTCGATCGCGCCTTCCAGCAGGGCTGGGTCGACCTGGAGCGCTGCACGAGGTCGTGGTCGCCCACCCGGGGCGGCTCGGCAACCGCCAGGTGCGCCGCCTGATCGCCGCGACCGACCCGTCCGCCGCGGCCTTCTCCGAGCGGCTGCTGCACCGGCTCCTGCGGGCAGCCGGCATCGTGGGCTGGGTGGCCGCATACCGGCTCCCCTCCGGCGGGGAGCTCGACGTGGCGTTTCCGCGCCACCGCCTCGCGATCGAGGTGGACGGGTGGGCCTGGCACTCCGACCCGACCCGCTTTCAGCGGGACCGCGACAAGCAGAACGCGCTGATGCGGGCCGGATGGGTGGTGCTCCGCTTTACCTGGCACGACTTGGTGGAGCGCCCGCAGTACGTCGTGGCGACCGTGCGGGCCGCGCTCGCGGTCGCCGCCTGACCCGCCTCGGCCCACAGCGCGGAAGGATTCGTACGGCTGGCGTACGAATCCTTCCGCTGTGGAAGGTCGAGGCGGGCAAAGCCGAGCAACCCGGGACGTTCCGCCGTCCGCGCCCCATCGCTGCGAAAGCCTGTCACTCTGCGTGCAAGAACAACTGCACATGGAGGAGCGAGATGCGCCTGCTGGCCGTCATCGTAACCGCGCTGGCCCTCGTAGGAGCCGGCCTGGTCGCCCAGCCCAGCGTTGCGGCTACGCCCGACCGGCCCGGCCCGAGGCCCGGCATCACCAGCGGCGGCCTGGCCGACCGCGGTGAGCACCCGTACGTGGGCGCCATGCTCGCCGGCCGCTACGCCGACGACATCATGTGCAGTGGCACGATGATCAGCTCGCGGGTCTTCCTGACCGCCGCGCACTGCACCAACGGCCTGCTCGAGAACGGGCTCAGCAAGGCGTATGTGACGCTCGGCGAGAGCTACCTTCCCGGCCGCTCGAAGGTGCACCCCGGGACCCTGGTGCAGATGGGCGGCTACCCCAATGCGGACTATCCGGACAGCGACACCGATCCGTTCGACCTCGCGGTGATCGTCCTCGACCGGCCCGTGAAGCTGCGCAAGTACGGCCGCCTCCCCTCTGCCGGTGAGCTCGACGCGATGGACGCCGCGGGGATGCTCGTGCCCCAGCGGTTCGAGCCGGTTGGCTACGGGACCTTCGAGGGTCCCGCCTTCGACGGCCTGGGCACCCGGCGCAAGACCAGCTCCTGGGCCTTCGGCATGGACGACCACCGGCTCGGCCTCTGGCAGCGGCTGGACCAGGAGGAGTCCGGCGTCTGCGGGGGAGACTCCGGCGGGCCGATCTTCCTGGGCAACAGCAACGTCATCGCCGCGACTGTGGTCTCCGGTGACGAGAACTGCGTCCTCGGCAGCCTGCACTACCGGCTGGACACCCCTGGCGCCCGGGAGTTCCTCGCGAACTTCGTGCGCCTGCCCTGACCTCGGCTCGCAGCGCGGGCGGGGGTCAGCCGCAGGCGGGGGCGGCGGGAGACAGGGCCGGCGGGGCGCCGACGGTGGGCATGCCGAGCAGCACACCCGAGGAACCGGCCACAGCGTGGCGGGCCGCCCACGCGTCACCCGCCCGCGTACGGCGCACCGCGAGCACCGCGTCGTCGGCGACCAGGTGGTGCGGCGCGGCGTAGGTGACCTCGACGGTGGCGACGTCGCCGGGCCGCGGCGCCTCGCCCCCCGGCACGAAGTGCACCAGCCGGTTGTCGGGCGCGCGCCCCGACAGGCGGGCGGTCGCGGCGTCCTTGCGACCCTCGCCCTCGGCGACCAGCACGTCGAGCACCCGGCCCACCTGGGCGCGGCTCTCGGCCCAGGAGATCTCGTCCTGCAGGGCGACCAGGCGCTCGTAGCGCTCCTGCACGACCGCCTTGGGCACCTGAGCGCCCATGTCGGCCGCCGGCGTGCCGGGGCGCGGGGAGTACTGGAACGTGAAGGCGCCGGCGAAGCGCGCCTCGCGGACCACGTGCAGGGTCTGCTCGAAGTCCTCGTCGGTCTCGCCGGGAAAGCCCACGATGATGTCGGTGGAGATCGCCGCGTCGGGCATCGCCGCCCGCACCCGGGAGACGATGTCCAGGTAGCGGTCCTGGCGATAGGAGCGGCGCATCGCCCGCAGCACCCGGTCGGAGCCCGACTGCAGCGGCATGTGCAGCTGCGGCATGACGTTCGGCGTCTGGGCCATCGCCGCGATCACGTCGTCAGTGAAGTCGCGGGGATGCGGCGAGGTGAAGCGCACCCGCTCCAGCCCGTCGACCGACCCGCAGGCCCGCAGCAGCTTGCCGAAGGCGAGCCGGTCGCCGAACTCGGCGCCGTACGCGTTGACGTTCTGCCCGAGCAGGGTGACCTCGAGGACGCCCTCGGCGACCAGCGCCTCGACCTCGGCGAGGATCTCGCCCGGCCGGCGGTCCTTCTCGCGGCCCCGCAGCGCGGGCACGATGCAGAACGTGCAGGTGTTGTTGCAGCCCACCGACACCGACACCCAGGCGGCGTACGCCGACTCCCGACGCGTCGGCAGCGTGGAGGGGAAGACGTCGAGGGACTCGAGGATCTCGACCTGCGCCTCGCGCTGCACCTGCGCCCGCTCCAGCAGCACCGGCAGCGCGGCGAGATTGTGCGTGCCGAAGACCACGTCGACCCACGGCGCGCGGCGGGGAATCGTCTCCCGGTCCTTCTGCGCCAGGCAGCCGCCGACCGCGATCTGCATGCCGGGGCGGGCCGCCTTCACCGGCGCCAGGTGCCCGAGGTTGCCGTACAGCCGGTTGTCGGCGTTCTCCCGTACGGCGCAGGTGTTGAAGACGACCACGTCGGCGGTCTCGCCGCCCGGCGCGCGGACGTAGCCCGCCTCCTCGAGCAGGCCCGAGAGCCGCTCGGAGTCGTGGACGTTCATCTGACACCCGTAGGTGCGAACCTCGTACGTGCGTGGCGTCATCTCGCTTCCCAGGGTAAGAGGCGGCGCATGACGACGCTGCCCTACGGTGCCTGGCCCTCCCCGGTGACGTCCCGGCAGGTGGCCGCCGGGGGACGCCTGCTCGGCTTTCCCCGACTGGTCGGCGACGAGGTGTGGTGGACCGAGGGCCGGCCCCAGGAGGGCGGGCGGGTCGCGCTCGTGGGCAGCTCGGCCGACGGCGGCGACGTGCGCGACGTCCTGCCGGCACCCTGGAGCGCGCGCAGCCGGGTGCACGAGTACGGCGGGATGCCCTGGGTCGCGGTGACCGGGCCCTCCGGGCCGGCCGTGGTCTTCGCCTCCTACGACGACCAGCGCCTCTTCCGCCGCGACCTGGCCGGCGGGCCCGGGAAGCCGCTGACCCCCCTCGCCCCCCAGCAGTCGGGCCTGCGCTACGCCGACCTGGTGCTCGTCGGCGAGGAGGTCTGGTGCGTCCGGGAGGCCCACGACCAGGACGGGAGCGTACGGCGGCACGTGGTCGCGGTCCCCCTCGACGGGTCGAAGCAGGTCCGCGAGGTCGCGGGCGGCAGCGACTTCCTCGCCTGCCCGCGCGTCTCCCCCGACGGGCGGCGGCTGACGTGGTTGGCGTGGGACCACCCCCGGATGCCCTGGGACGGCGCCGAGGTGCGGGTCGCGGACCTGCGGCCCGACGGCACCGCTGGGCCGCATCGCACGGTTCTCGGCGGTCCGGCCGAGGCCGCCCTGCAGCCGGAATGGGCCGACGACGACACCCTCTACGCCGGCTCCGACCGGAGCGGCTGGTGGAATCTCTACCGCCTGCGCGCCGACGGCTCCGGCGAGCCAGATCCGCTGTGCCCCCGCGAGGAGGAGTTCGGCACGCCGCTGTGGCAGCTCGGCTGGCGCACGTACGGAATCCTGGCCGACGGCCGGCTGGCCGTGCTGCACGGCGTCGGCCCGCAGCGCCTGGGCGTGCTCGACCCGCGGACCGGGGACCTGCACGACGTCGGCGACCCGGACGCGGCGTGGGCGCCGATGCTCGACGTCGCCGGGCAGCGCGTGGCCGGGCTCACCGTGGGCCCCCGCGACCCCGGGTCGATCGTCACCGTCGACCTGCCCGCGGGTGCCGCCGGCGCTCCGAGCGTCGCCCGGCGCGCCGTCGAGGACCTCCCCGACCCGGCCTATCTGCCCGAGGCGCAGCTGCGCACCCTGCCCGGCGGGCCCGGGAATTGCGGGCGCGAGGTGCACGTCGTCGTCTGGCCGCCGCGCCACCCCGACGCGTCCGGCCCCGAGGGCACGCGGCCCCCGTACGTGGTGTGGGTGCACGGCGGCCCCACCGCGCACACCCTGCCCCGCCTGAAGCTCGAGCTCGCGTACCTCACCAGCCGCGGCATCGGCGTCGTCGACGTGAACTACGGCGGCTCCACCGGCTACGGGCGCGCCTACCGGGAGCGGCTGCGGGGGCAGTGGGGGGTGGTGGACGTGCAGGACTGCGTCGCCGCGGCCCTGGCCCTCGCCGAGGCCGAGGAGGCAGACCCCGACGGGCTGCTCATCCAGGGCGGCAGCGCCGGCGGCTGGACGACCCTGGCCGCGCTCACCTCCACCGACGTCTTCGCCGCCGGCACCTCCTACTACGGGGTGGCCGATCTGCTGCGCTTCGCCGAGGACACCCACGACTTCGAGTCGCGCTACCTCGACAGCCTCGTCGGTCCGTTGCCCGAGGCGCAGGAGCTGTACGTGGCCCGGTCGCCGCTCTCCCACGTCGACTCCCTGGCCAGCCCCGTACTGCTGCTGCAGGGCCTCGACGACGAGGTCGTGCCGCCCTCGCAGTCCGAGCTGTTCCGGGATGCGGCGGCCCGCAAGGGCATCCGGCACGCCTATCTGGCCTTCGAGGGCGAGGCCCACGGCTTCCGGCGGGCCGAGACGATCTCCCGCTGCCTCGAGGCGGAGCTGTCGTTCTACGGTCAGGTCCTCGGCTTCGACCCCCCCGGCGCGCCCCGGCTGCCGCTGTCGACGGGCTGAGCCGGGGCGTTACCAAGGTGCAACGCCGTCCTGTCCCGGCGGAAATCGCCCGGCAGGTAGGTTGCGCCCATGGCTTCTTCGGTCGCGGCCCGGCCGGCCGGTGAGGGGCGTTCCCCCGACGGTGCGCCCCTCGTCGTGCTCGAGGGTGTGAACAAGCACTTCGGCGCCCTGCACGTCCTCAAGGACATCGACCTCTCCGTGGCCCGCGGCGAGGTCGTGGTCGTCATCGGCCCCTCGGGGTCGGGCAAGTCGACGCTGTGCCGTGCCATCAACCGGCTCGAGCCCATCGACTCCGGGCGCATCCTCCTCGACGGGCAGCCGCTGCCCGCCGAAGGCAAGGAGCTCGCCCGGCTGCGCGCCGAGGTCGGCATGGTCTTCCAGTCCTTCAACCTGTTCGCGCACAAGTCCGTGCTCGAGAACGTCACCCTCGGTCCGATCAAGGTACGCGGGCAGTCACGGGCGCAGGCCGAGCAGCGCGCGCGCGAGCTGCTCGAGCGGGTCGGCATCGGCGACCAGGCCGACAAGATGCCCGCGCAGCTCTCGGGCGGGCAGCAGCAGCGCGTCGCGATCGCGCGCGCGCTGGCCATGGACCCGAAGGTGATCCTCTTCGACGAGCCCACCTCGGCCCTCGACCCGGAGATGATCAACGAGGTGCTCGACGTCATGCGTGGCCTGGCCGAGGGCGGCATGACCATGGTCGTCGTCACCCACGAGATGGGCTTCGCCCGCTCCGCTGCCAACCGGGTCGTGTTCATGGCCGACGGCGAGATCGTCGAGGAGGCGCCGCCCGCGCAGTTCTTCTCGGAACCCCGCAGCTCCCGCGCCCGCGACTTCCTGTCCAAGATCCTCGCTCACTAGCTGTCTCCCGGAAGGACGACCATGCGCCTACGACGGCTCCCGACGCTGCTCGCCGCAGCATCGCTGGCCCTGACCGCCTCCGCCTGCGGCGGCGGCGGCGAGAGCACCGGTGGCACGACCGCGGCCCAGCCCTCGGTCGCGAGCAACCCGAACCTGCCCGCCGGGTCGACCATGCAGCAGCTCAACGCCGCGCAGAAGATCCGGGTGGGTACGAAGTTCGACCAGCCGCTGTTCGGCCTCAAGGGCCTCGACGGCAAGCCGCAGGGCTTCGACGTCGAGATCGCCAAGCTGGTTGCCGCCGATCTCGGCATCCCGGCCGACAAGATCGAGTGGACCGAGACGGTCTCGGCCAACCGCGAGCCGTTCATCCGCGACAACCGCATCGACCTGGTCGTGGCGACGTACACCATCAACGACGCCCGCAAGCAGGTTGTCGACTTCGCCGGGCCCTACTACGTGGCCGGGCAGGACCTGATGGTCAAGAAGGGCAACCCCGACGGCATCAGCGGCCCGGAGGCCCTGGCTGGCAAGAAGGTGTGCTCCGTGACGGGCTCGACCCCCGCGAAGACCATCCGGGAGAAGTACCCCCAAGCCCAGCTCACCGAGTTCGACGTCTACTCCAAGTGCGCCGAGGCCCTCAAGGCCGGGCAGGTGCAGGCGGTGACCACCGACAACGTGATCCTCGCCGGGCTGGTGTCGAAGGACCGGGAGTCCTTCGATCTGGTGGGCAAGAAGTTCACCGAGGAGCCCTACGGCATCGGGCTGGCGCAGAACCGCGACGACCTGCGCCATTGGATCAACGGGCGGCTGCAGGCCATGTACTCCGACGGCCGCTGGAAGGCGGCCTGGGACCGCACGGCGGCCGAGGTGGCGGGGCCCGCCCCGACCCCTCCGCCGGTCAACGACTACCAGTGAGGCTCCAGGACGTCCCGGTCGCCGCCTCGCGGTGGCCGGGGCGTCCTGCGCGTTCCCGAGGAGCCTGACGTGGACGTCGTCTTCGGCAACTTCGCCGCCTATCGGCAGGGGTTCGCGACCACCCTCACGCTCACCCTGATCTCGGGCGTGCTGGCCCTGCTGCTCGGCACCCTGCTCGCCGGCATGCGCGTCTCGCCGGCGCCGCCGCTGCGCGCCGCCGGCACCGCCTACGTCGAGGTGCTGCGCAACACCCCCCTGACGATCGTGTTCTTCTTCGCGGTCTTCGTGCTGCCCCAGCTACGGATCGGGCTGTCGTTCTTCACCTTCGCGGTCATCGCGGTGACCGTCTATCACGCCGCCTTCTTCTGCGAGGCGGTGCGCTCGGGCATCAACTCCGTCGGGGTCGGCCAGGCCGAGGCGGCCCGCTCGATCGGCCTGACGTTCGGCCAGTCGTTGCGCCAGGTCGTGCTCCCCCAGGCCTTCCGTACGGTCATCCCGCCGCTGATCAACGTGTTCATCGCCCTGACGAAGAACACCTCGATCGCCTCGGCCTTCGGGGTGGTCGACCTGACCTCCATCGGCGCTCGGCTCTCCAACGACACCGGCCAGCCCATCCTCGTCCTCCTGGGCGTGGCCGTGTGCTATCTGCTCATCACCATTCCGGCGGGCCTGCTCGCGGGTGCTGCGGAGAGGCGACTGGCGGTGGCCCGATGAGCGCGACAACGAGCGTCCTCTACGACGCGCCCGGCCCCCGCACGCGGGCCCGGATCCGCGTTCAGAGCGTTCTCGGTGGACTTGCCCTGGCGGCGCTCGCCGGGCTGGTGCTCTGGCGGCTGGGCAGTCAGGGCCAGCTCGCGGGCGAGCGCTGGCGCATCTTGAGCGAGCCCGCCGTACTCCGGACGCTGCTGGTCGGGCTGCGCAGCACCCTGCAGGCCGCTGCCGTGGCCTTGGTGCTCTCGCTGGTGGCAGGTCTTCTTCTCGCCGTCGGCCGGCTGAGCGAGAACCGTCTGCTGCAGGGCGCGGTGCGCGGGTGGATCGAGCTCTTCCGCGGGTTGCCTCTGCTCCTCGTGATCTTCTTTCTCTATCTGGGTGCGCCCTCGGTCGGGGTCCGGCTGAACGTGTTCTGGTCACTGGTGCTCGGACTGGCGCTCTACAACAGCGCGGTCATCGCCGAGATCGTGCGCGCCGGTGTGCTCTCCCTGCCCCGCGGGCAACGCGAGGCGGCCCTGGCCATCGGGCTCACGCGCGGCCAGACCCTGCGCCTGGTCCTGCTGCCGCAGGCGGTGCGGATCATGCTTCCTGCCCTGATCAGCCAGGTGGTGACGCTGCTCAAGGACACCTCGCTGGGCTTCGTGATCGCCTACTCGGAGCTGCTGCGGACCGGTCGCAACGTGGTGGAGTTCCTCGGCGGGTCGTACTCCCTGCCCGTCTACACGGCCATCGCCGTGGTGTACATCGCGATCAACATGGCGCTGTCGTGGTTGGCCCGCTGGCTCGACCGGCGTCAGGGGAGGGTTGCGCGGGGTGGCGGCGACCCGGGCACGGCGGGCGTGGGCCGAGGTGCCGCCCCCGCGCTCGCCGACGAGGCGGCCTGATCCGTCAGCGGGCCACTTCGGTGGCGCGGGACTCGCGGATGACGGTGATGCGGACCTGCCCGGGGTAGGTCAGCTCCTCCTCCACCTGCTTGGCGATGTCGCGGGCGATCACCTGGGCCCCGAGGTCGTCGACGGCGTCGGGGTGCACCATCACCCGCACCTCGCGCCCGGCCTGCATCGCGTAGGCCTTCTCGACACCCTCGTGGGCCGCGGCGATCTCCTCGAGCCGCTCGAGCCGCTTGAGGTAGGACTCCAGGGACTCCCGGCGGGCACCCGGCCGGCTGCCGCTGATCGCGTCGGCGGCCTGGGTCAGCACCGCCTCGACCGTGCTCGGCTCGACCTCGTCGTGGTGGGCCTCGATCGCGTGCACCACCGCGTCGCTCTCGCCGCACCGGCGGGCGAGCGCCGCTCCGACCGCCGCGTGGCTGCCCTCCACCTCGGAGGTGACGGCCTTGCCGATGTCGTGCAGAAAGGCGCACCGCTTGGCCAGCGCGGGCTCGAGGCCGAGCTCGGCGGCCATGAGCCCGGCGAGGTGGGCGGACTCGACCAGGTGCCGCAGGACGTTCTGGCCGTAGGAGGTGCGAAAGCGCAACCGGCCCAGCAGCGTCACGATCTCCGGATGGATGTCGGTCACCCCTACCTCGACGAGAGCGTCCTCGCCTGCGCGGACGTTGGCCTGGTCGACCTGCGCCCGGCTGCGCTCCAGCACCTCCTCGATGCGGTGCGGGGAGATGCGGCCGTCGGCGACGAGGGTCTCGAGAGCCAGGCGGGCAATTTCGCGGCGGACGGGGTCGAAGCAGGAGAGCAGCACTGCCTCGGGAGTGTCGTCGATGATCAGGTTCACGCCGCTGGCCGCCTCGAAGGCCCGGATGTTGCGGCCCTCGCGGCCGATGATGCGGCCCTTCATGTCGTCACCGGGCAGGTGCAGCACTGCCACCGTCGACTCCGCGGTCTGCTCGCTCGCCAGCCGTTGGATCGCGGCGGTGACGATGGTGCGCGCGCGGGCGTCGGCCTCGGTGCGGGCCCGATCCTCGATGACGCGGACCGCGGCCGCGGCCTCCCGTTTCGCCGACTGCTCCACGTTGCGGACCAGCTCGCGCTTGGCCTGCTCGCCGGTCAGCCCCGCGGCCTGCTCGAGGATGCGGGTGCGCTCGTCCTCGACGGCGTACAACGCCGCCAGCCGGCTCTCCAGCTGCCGCAGCTCGAGGTCGAGGCGCTCCTGACGCTCACGCAGCCGCTGCTCCCGGCGCTCGAGGTCGAGCCGCTGTACGCGGAGGTCGTCGCGCAGCGCCCCGGCCTCGGCCCGCAGCTCCTGCGCTCTGGTCTGCGCCTGCTCACGCACGGCCGCCGCGTCGCGGGAGGCGTGCGCCCGCAGGGCCACCGCCTCGCGCTGCGCCTCTTCGAGCTCGGTCGTGGGGGCGGGCCGAGCCTGCGGCCCCCGTCGCAGCTGCACCGCGAGCAGCGCGGCCAGCACGAGGAGCACGAGCAGCAGCACGGCCAGAACGAGGACTTCGCCGAGACCGACGCCTCCCATCGCTGCCACCTTCCTCCGTCGCAGTCCCCGCCCAGGGCAGGGACCGGCAGGAGGGATCACCGGACCGCGAGGATGTCGCCCCGACCTCTTCGGTTGTCCCGTGGGTGCGCCGCTGCCGGCCGCGTTCCTGCGCTGCGCCAAGCTGCTCGACGTGCCGCCGGTTGATCCCTCGATCTCTCGCTGAGGTTAAGTCCGGCCGCAGCGCCGGTCAAGAAGGAGGCGGGGGGTCGCCGTCGCCCGGGTCGCAAGCGCTGGCCACCTCGTCGCCCTGCGCAGCGAGCGCCTCACGGACCACTCGCCAGACCAGCCCTGCGGGGTAACCCTTGCGAGCCAGCAGGCCGGCGAGCCGGCGGGCCCGAGCCTCCGGCGCCAGCCCCCGGGTGCCGGGCAAGCGCCGCGCGACCAGGGCCCGAGCGGTCTCGAGCTCCTCGTCGTCACCGAGGCGCTCGACGGCCTCGGCGGCGGTCTCGGCGGCCACGCCGCGGTCGCGCAGCTCGTAGGCCAGGGCGCGCCGCGCCAGGCCACGCCCGGAGTGCCGGGAGCGGACCCAGGCGTCGGCATAGGCCGCATCGTCAACCAGACCGACCTCGGTGAGCCGGTCGAGCACCCGCTCCCCGATGTCCGCGGGCACGCCCCGCTCGTGCAGCTTGTCGGCCAGCTGCGCCCGGGTGCGGGGGGCAAGGGTCAGCTGGCGCAGGCAGATCATGCGGGCCACCGACTCCGGATCGGCGATGGGCAGCTCCTCGGCCGCGCTCCCCGGCGTCGGCCCGCCGCCGTCGGGGCCGGCGAGGCCGGGAC
>JALYMT010000194.1 GCA_030773555.1 Actinomycetota bacterium
CCGGGTCGGGCGCGGCGGCCAGGGCCCGCTCGGCGTCGGCCACCGCCGGTGCGAGGTCCTGCCCGAGCGAGGCCCGCAGCAACGCCAGCGTGCTGGTGGCGAAGCGGGTCTGCACCACCGACTGCTCATCGGCGAACTCGAGCACCACCACCTCGTCGGCGGCCGCCATGACCGGGGTGGCGGGGTCGGCCGTGACCGCGGTGGTGGGCACCCGCCCGCGCAGGCGTCCGAGCAGGTCGAGCACCTCGCTGGTGGTGCCGGAGCGGCTGATGGCGAGCACGCGGTCGTACGCCCGCTCGATGGGCGCCTCCGAGGCGGCGAACGCATCGGTCTCGCCGGCGCCGGAGCGCTCGCGCAGCCCGGCGTACGCCGCGGCCACGAACCACGAGGTGCCGCAACCGACGACGGCGACCCGCTCGCCGGGAGCGGGCAGCAGGCCGGCGTGCTGCCCGGCCAGGGCGGCGGCCCGGCGCCAGCAGGCGGGCTGGCTGGCGACCTCGTCGGCCAGGTGCGTCATCGGGCATCCCCTGTCGGACTCGGCGACGGCGTAGGCGGCGTCGCCTGCGTCGGGATGGTGGGGACCGCAGCCGGCCCGGCCGTGAAGTGCGCCTCGAGCACCGGGTCCAGCGGGGGCACGTCGACCGGGCGCCCGCCGTCGCGCAGTGACTCGGTGGCGGCGCAGCCGGCGGCGACGGCGTACCGGGCCGCGACCGGCGTGGTGAGGGTGGCCCCACCCGTACGGACGAACCGCAGGAACTCGTCGACGAGCGGCTGGTCGGCACCGCCGTGGCTGCCCTCGAACAGCGGCACGTCGACGACGAGGTCGGCGTCGGCGCGGTAGCCGGAGCGGCGGTTCCACACCTTGACCACCGCGCCCGTGACCATGTCGCCGAAGTTCTCGAGCCGGCCCCCGGTGCCGATGACGGTGTAGTTGCGCCAGTAGTCGGGAGTGAAGTGGCACTGCTGGTAGCTCGCGAGGATCCCGTTGTCGAGTTGCAGGTGCACCATGCTCAGGTCCTCGACGTCGACGACGGGGTTGAGCCCGCGCAGGTCGGTGGGCGGCCAGTTGTGCTCGGGGTCGAACCACTCCCGCATCAGCTGGCCGGTGCGCTCCTGGGGATCGCTGCTGCCGCCGTAGACGAGCAGACCGCCCATGGCGTTGACCCGGGTCGCGTAGCCCCCGGCGAGCCAGGCGATGACGTCGAGGTCGTGGGCGCCCTTCTGCAGGAGCAGACCGGTGGTGTTGCGGCGGTCGGCGTGCCAGTCCTTGAAGTAGAAGTCGCCCCCGTGCCCCACGAAGTGCCGGCACCAGATCGCCTTGACCGCGCCGATCGCGCCGCTGGCGATGAGCTGGCGCATCGCCAGCACCACGGGCATGTGGCGCATGTTGTGCCCCACGTAGAGCCTCGTGCCGGTGCGCCGGGCGGTCGCCAGGATGCGGTCGCAGCCGGCGACGGTGATGGCCAGCGGCTTCTCCACGAACACCGGCACGCCGGCCTCCAGCAGGCCGACCGCGATGTCCTCGTGGGTGCCGTCGGGGGTCAGGACGAAGGCGGCGTCGACGCCGGGCGCGCCGCCCCCGGCGAACAGGTCGCGGTAGTCCGCCACCGCCTCGACGTCGGCGCCGAAGCGGCCCGGCGCCTCGGCTCGCCGGCCCGGTTCGGGGTCGACGACCGCCACGACGCGCGCGCCGCGACCCGGGCGGTGGGCGTACGCCGCCAGGACGCTGCGCTCACCGAGCCCCACGATCGCCAGCCGCAGATCGGCCCGGTCGGGACCACCGGGGAAGTCGCCCTCGTCGGCGGGCATCAGCCCTTGGTCCCCGTGAGCGCGATGCCCTGGATGAAGTGCCGCTGCAGGGTGAGGAACAGCAGGATGATCGGGGCGGTCGCCATGACCGAGCCGGCCATGAGGATCGTGTACGGCGTGTCGTACTGGCCGTTGAGCGTGGCCAGGCCGGCCGAGAGCGGCATCCGCTGCGGATCGGTGGTGACGATCAGCGGCCACAGCAGGTCGTTCCACGACCACAGCACGGTGAGGATCGTCAGGGCGAGCAGGCCCGGCTTCACCAGCGGCAGCGCGACGTACCAGAAGGTCTGCAGCGGGCTCGCCCCGTCGAGGCGGGCGGCCTCCTCGATCTCGCGCGGCAGAGTCAGGAAGAACTGGCGCAGCAAGAAGGTGCCGAACGCGCTGAACATGCCGGGCAGGATGATCGCCTGCAGGGTGTTGAGCCAGCCGAGGTCGGCCATGATCTGGTACTGCGGGATGAGGAACAGCTGCGGCGGGACCATGAGGACCGCGAGGAACGCGACGAAGAGCACGTTGCGCCCGGGGAACTCCAGCCGGGCGAAGGCGTAGGCGGCCAGCGAGCAGAAGACGAGCTGGCCGAGGGTGCGCCCGATCGTCATCAGCACCGTGTTGGCGAACATCGTGGCGAACGGCAGCGAGTCGAAGACCGCGGTGTAGTTGTCCCACCGCCACGCCTCCGGCAGCAACGTCGGCGGCACCTGGGTCGCCTCGCCCAGGGTCTTCACCGAGGTGACCAGCTCCCACAGGAACGGGCCCACCATGAACGCCGCGCCGAGGATCAGCGCGAGGTGGACCGGCCAGACCCGCGCCCGCACTCGCGTGCCGGTGCCGGACCGGCGGGCACCGGTGGCGCGGGTGGGCGGAGCGGCACCGGCGGGCCGTGCCGGGCGCGTGCGCAGCGCCTCACTCATAGTGGACCCACCTCTTCTGCAGCCGGAACTGGACGAGGGTCATGACCAGGATGACGACCAGCAGGGACATGACGATGGCGGCGGCGTAGCCCCGGTCGTTCTCGACGAACGCCTGCCGGTAGAAGAGGTCGACCACGCTCTGGGCGCGCGGGCGGGCCGGGTTGGTGGGCTCGATCAGCACGAACACCAGGTCGAACACCTGCAGCGCGTGGATCAGCGTGAGCACGGTGACGAAGAAGATGCTCGGGCTGAGCAGCGGCACCGTGATGGAGAAGAACCGCCGCAGCGGCCCCGCCCCGTCGATCTCGGCCGCCTCGTAGTAGTGCGCGGGAATGCCCTGCAGCCCGGCCAGCAGGATCACGACGTTGTAGCCCAGCGTCATCCAGACGCCCACCACGCCCAGCGCGAGCAGGGCGGTGTCGGGGTCGGCCAGCCAGTACCGCCCGTCGATGCCCACCCGGGAGAGCAGGAAGTTGAGGATGCCGAAGTCACCGTTGTAGATCCACTGCCAGACGATGGCGACGGCCACCGGCATGGTGACGACGGGCAGGAAGTAGAGGGTGCGGTAGAGCCCGACGCCCCGCAGCCCCTTGGTGTTCAGCAGCGCGGCCACCGCGATGCTGAGCGGAATGCCGAGGAGCACGAGGAAGGAGTAGAGGAAGGTGTTGCGCAGGGCGCCGCGCACCGCCTCGTCGGCCAGCAGCTGCGAGTAGTTCTCCAGCCCCGTCCACTCGTACGAGCCGAAGGCCCCCCAGTCGGTGAAGCTGAAGTACAGCGTGCGCAGGATCGGATAGAGGTAGAAGACCAGCAGGCCGAGGCCGGTCGGGGCGATCATGAGGTACGCCCAGAACGCCTCCCGCCGCATCGGCCGCCAGCGACGCCCCCTGCCCGCTCCCGCCGCCGCTCGTACGCCGGTCGCGGCCGGCGCTCCGGCCG
>JALYMT010000195.1 GCA_030773555.1 Actinomycetota bacterium
TCGTTCCACGCCACCCCACCCGAGAAGAGGCGGTCGAGCCGCGCGGCCAGCTCGACGTCGCGTTCGGTGACCCCACCGGCGTCGTGGCTGGTGAGGACGACGTGCAGGCCCTCGCTCGTGCGCTCCAGCGTGGGGTGGTGGTCGACCTCGTCGGCGACTGCCTGGATCGCGTCCTCGAGGGTGTCCGCGTCCTGGGGCTGCACCGGCACCACCCGCTCGAGCTGCTCGGAAGTCCCCTCCCAGCCCGGCAGCGCCTCGAGGGCGGTGGCCACCTCGTCCTGCGACAGCGTCCCCGCCATGTCGTGTTCCCCTTCGTCGACGTCTTCGTACAGCCTGACTTCGTACAGCCTGACCTCGTACGGCCTGCTCCGCACGCCCCGCTTCGTACCGTCGTGGACCGCTCCGTACGCCTGCCAGGGCCTCGCCGGGTGCTCCGATTAGCATGGAGTCGCCGGCGCGCCGTCCGCGGCCGGGCTCCCTCTTCAGGAACGAGTGCCTCCCCGCATGCCCGTGCTCCAGCGCCACGACCTGCGCAACGTCGCGATCGTCGCCCACGTCGACCACGGCAAGACCACCCTCGTCGACGCCATGCTCTGGCAGTCCGGGGCCTTTCGCGCCAACCAGGACGTCGCCGACCGCGTCATGGACTCGATGGACCTCGAGCGCGAGAAGGGCATCACGATCCTGGCCAAGAACACCGCGGTCCTCTATCCGGGCGGGCCGCAGGGGCCGGCGACGATCAACATCGTGGACACGCCCGGCCACGCCGACTTCGGCGGGGAGGTCGAGCGGGGCCTGGCCATGGTCGACGGCGTGGTCCTGCTGGTGGACGCCAGCGAGGGCCCGCTGCCGCAGACCCGCTTCGTGCTGCGCAAGGCGCTGCAGGCGCGGCTGCCGATCGTGCTGGTCGTCAACAAGGTCGACCGCCCCGACGCCCGCATCGCGGCCGTGATCGACGAGACCTACGAGCTCTTCCTCGACCTGGACGCCGACGAGACCCAGATCGAGTTCCCCATCGTCTACTGCTCGGCGAAGGCCGGGCGGGCCTCGCTGGAGCGCCCCGTCGACGGCGGCATGCCGGTCGAGGCCGACCTCGAGCCGCTCTTCCGGACGATCCTGTCCGCGGTGCCGGCGCCCTCGTACGAGGACGGCGCTCCGCTGCAGGCGCACGTCACCAACCTCGACGCCTCGCCCTACCTGGGCCGCCTCGCCCTGTGCCGGATCTTCAACGGTCGGCTGCACAAGGGGCAGGGGGTGCTGTGGTGCCGGGCCGACGGCGGCACCGAGCGGGTCAAGCTGACCGAGCTACTCGGCACCCAGGCGCTCGACCGGGTGCCGATCGAGGAGGCCGGGCCCGGCGACATCGTCGCCATCGCCGGCATCCCCGAGATCACCATCGGGGAGACCCTCACCGACCCCGACGACCCGCGGCCGCTGCCCGTGATCACTATCGACGAGCCCAGCATCTCGATGACCTTCGGCATCAACACCTCGCCGCTGGCGGGGGAGAGCGGCAAGAAGCTGACCGCCCGGCTGGTGAAGAGCCGGCTCGAGCAGGAGCTGGTCGGCAACGTCTCGATCCGGGTGCAGCCCACCGAGCGGCCCGACACCTGGGAGGTCCAGGGCCGCGGCGAACTGCAGCTGGCGATCCTCGTCGAGATCATGCGCCGCGAGGGCTTCGAGCTCACGGTGGGCAAGCCCCAGGTCGTGACCCGCCTCGTCGACCGCCGGGTGCACGAGCCGATGGAGCGACTGACCATTGACGCGCCGAGCGACTACCAGGGCGTGATCATCCAGCTGCTCGCCCTGCGCAAGGGCCGCCTGGAGCAGATGGTCGACCACGGCACCGGCTGGATCCGGATGGAGTACGTCGTCCCGGCCCGCGGCCTGATCGGCTTCCGCACCGAGTTCCTCACCGAGACCCGGGGGACCGGACTGCTGCACCACATCCACGAGGGCTACGAGCCGTGGCACGGCGAGCTCCGTACCCGGCCCACCGGCTCGCTGGTCTCCGACCGCCGGGGCCCGACCACGGCGTTCGCCTTGGCGAACCTGCAGGAGCGCGGCACGATGTTCGTCGGTCCCGGCACCGAGGTGTACGAGGGCATGATTGTCGGGGAGAACTCGCGCTCCGACGACATGGCGGTGAACCCGACGAAGGAGAAGAAGCTCACCAACATGCGGCAGTCCTCCGGCGACGTGCTGGTGCCGCTGATTCCGCACCGGGTGCTCTCGCTCGAGCAGGCACTGGAGTTCTGCCGCGAGGACGAGTGCGTGGAGGTCACCCCCGCGGCGGTGCGTCTGCGCAAGGTGGAATTGTCGACAACGGAGCGTGACAAGAGCCGGGGACGGGCCAAGAAGGCGGCCGCAGCCGTCGGGTGAGCCTGCTACCCATGAGGCGCTCCTGCCGTTACTCTGCGCCCGTACGCCCCGGGAGCCCGCCTCGGTCACGATCAGGTGTCGATGAGAACCTGAGCGTAGGACTCCCGATCTCCCGGGATTAGGTTGCCGGTGCAGATCGGGCACACTGGTGCGCCCGCTCCCGCCGACCCGATTCGGCGCTGAAAGGGACTGGCGGCGATGACACTCGCTCCGAACGAGGTTCTGCCCGATGAGCAGAGCCTGGAGGCGGCCCCGCCGCCCGGAGCCGTGCAGGGTCGCTCCCTGCGTCAGATCGCCTGGTCACGCATCCGCCGCGACAAGGTGGCGATGATCAGCCTGGTCGTCATCGTCGTGCTGGTGCTCGTCGCCCTGTTCGCGCCGCTGCTCACCCGCCTCAACGGCTACCCCCCCGATCAGTTCAACACCGCCGAGCCGGGGCTGCTCAACCGACGACTCGGCGGGCTGCCCCTCGGCTCGTTCGGCGGCGTCAGCGGCCAGCACTGGTTCGGGGTGGAGCCGGCCACCGGGCGCGACATCTTCAGCCGCATCGTCCATGGCGCCCGGGTCTCGCTCTCGATCGCCCTGCTCGCCACCCTGGTGTCGGTCGTGCTCGGCACCGTGCTGGGCCTGCTGGCCGGCTACTTCGGTGGCTGGGTCGACAACGTGATCAGCCGGGTCATGGACGTGCTGCTCGCCTTTCCTCAACTGCTGTTCATCATCGCGCTCACTCCGGTCATCGACGACCGCCTGACCGCCCTCGGCCTGCCGAACGACAACCGCACCCGGGTGATCGTCCTCGTCTTCATCATCGGCTTCTTCGGCTGGCCGTACCTGGCCCGCATCGTGCGCGGGCAGACCCTGTCGCTGCGCGAACGGGAGTTCGTCGAGGCCTCGAAGTCGCTCGGGGCGGGCAGCATGCACATCGTCTTCAAGCAGCTGCTGCCCAACCTGGCCGCGACGATCCTCGTCTACGCCTCCCTCATCATCCCCACCAACATCACCACCGAGGCGGCGCTGTCGTTCCTCGGGGTCGGGGTTCGCGAGCCCACCGCGTCGTGGGGCAACATGCTCGCGGTCGCGCTGCGGTGGTACCAGGTCGACCCGATGTTCATGGTCTTCCCGGGTGCCGCGCTCTTCGTCACGGTGCTGGCCTTCAATCTGCTCGGCGACACGATCCGCGACGCCCTCGACCCCCGAGCCGGGCGGTCGTGATCCCGTCCCGCCGTCCGGAACCCCCCTCAGCTGTCCCGCAGGCGCCCGCCCGACGGGTCTTCAGGAACAATCCCCGCCCCGGGCGGGAAGGAAGGCAGGAAACGCGATGACGCTTCCCAAGCATCGGGCAGCGGCGGGCAGTGCCGTCGCTCTCGTACTCACGCTGGCCGCCTGCGGCGGTGGCGGCGGTGGCGGCGGGGCTGCCCCTGCCGCCAGCGGGCAGCCCAACGCCCAGGGCAGTGCCAGCTCCGGCGGGGGCGGCGGTGGGGGTGGCCAGCGCGGCGGCGAGCTGAAGGTCCTCAACGCCGCCGACTTCGAGCACCTCGACCCCGCTCGCAACTACGTCACCAACTCCGGCAACACCGGCCGGCTCATCTACCGGACCATCACGATGGTCAAGGAGGAGCCGGGCAAGCCCGCCGAGATCATCGGCGACCTCGCGTCGTCCTGGAAGAGCGAGAACGGCAACAAGACCTGGACCTTCACCCTCAAGGACGGGCTGAAGTACGAGGACGGCGCCCCGATTACCACGAAGGACCTCAAGTACGGCATCGAGCGCTCCTTCTCGGCCGACCTCGCCGAGGGCTCGCCCTACCCGCGGCAGTACCTCGAGGGCGGCGAGAAGTACAAGGGGCCCTACGTCGGTGGCAACAACGGCGGCAAGGGCTTGGCGTCGATCAAGGCCGTCGACGACAAGACGATCACCTTCGAGCTGAACCAGCCGGTCGCCGACTTCATGTGGACCGCGTCGATGTTCAACTTCTCGCCGGTGCCGCAGGCCAAGGACACCAAGACCGAGTACGACAACCGGCCGTTCTCCAGCGGCCCCTACAAGGTCGACA
>JALYMT010000196.1 GCA_030773555.1 Actinomycetota bacterium
GAGGCCCGTGAGCGCGCCGGCCTCTCGCAGCTCGAGCTGGGCCGCCGGGCAGGCGTGGCGCAGAGCGTGATCAGCGCGTACGAGTCGGGTCGTCGCCAGCCGGCTCTGCCCACCCTGGCAGGGTTGATCGCTGCCGCTGGCTACGACCTGGACGTCGTGCTCCGGAGGAGGGGCGCCCGAGCGCCTGAGATGTCCGGCCCACTGGGCAGGCGGGTACGCGCACGCCGATCCGAGCTGGTGGAGGTGGCAGCGCGGCACGGGGTCACCAATCTCCGCGTGTTCGGCAGCGTTGCGCGGAGCGAGGACGACGCGGCCAGCGACGTCGACCTGCTCGTGGACCTGCCTCCGAACATGGGGTTGCTCGGGCTGGCACGGCTGCAACGCGAGCTCGAGAACATCGTGCAGGCCCGCATCGACCTGGTGCCAGCTGGCGACCTCAAGCTGGAGGTCGCTGCCCAGGTGCTCTCGGACGTCGTGGCACTGTGAGCCGCCATGATCGGCAACGCCTCGCTGACGTCCTCGTCGCTATCGCCGTGATCCGCGAGCACCTGGCGCGCGGGGGTCTGTCCGACGGCCTGGTCTTCGACGCTGTACGCGTCCGTCTCATCGAGATCGGTGAGGCCGTCAAGGCATTGCCTCAGGAGCTGCTGGACCGCGAGCCAGGAATCCCGTGGGACCAGGTCGCGGGAATGCGCGACCGTTTGGCGCACCGCTATTTCGACACGTCTCACGCGGTGCTGCAGGCGACCGTCGACCACGACCTACCCGAGCTCGAGCAGGCGATCGATCGCCTGCTCGAGCATGTGAATGGGAGCTGAGCCGAGAAGGCACGGCTGCCTTCACGCTCGCTGGTCGACGCGGCGACCAGGATCAACGACGACGTCGGCTCGGCTGCTGGCCGTGCGCCCCGACCAGGCCGATGGGGCGGATCGGCGTCCCGGTTCACGATTCAGGGACGTGTTGCAGTTGCAGAGGTGGCGGCCCCGGCAGCGTTCCGGCGGGACTCCGGAACGCTGCTCCGTGCGTTGACGGATCAGTTGTCGCTGCGGGCCGGTCGCCAGGAGCGCCCCCCGTACTCCCCGAACAGGCGGGCTGCGGCGACGCGCAGGCCGAGCGCATAGGTGGGGTAGGGGGTGATGGTCTGAACGAGCCGACCGGCGAGCATGCGCGTGCGCATGGCGATGGCGATCTGAGCGGCGAGTTCGCCGCCGGCGGGAGCGACGGCCGTGAGGCCGATCACCTGGTCGAGGACCTGGTGCCGGGCCACTAGACGGGGACCGGCGAGGAGCTTGATGTAGCCCTCGGTGCGTGCGGACGTGCGCGGCCGGTCCATCTCGTCGAGCGTCACGACCGCGACCCGGGCGCGTTCGCCGTAGGTGTCGAACGCCTGCTGCTCGGTCAGGCCCACCCGCCCGACTTCCGGGTCGGTGAACGTGACCCAGGGGACGACGCGAGCATCGAACGGCGTCGGACCGCCGGCGAAGCCGGGCACGAACCTCCGTGAGGCGAAGGCGTTGCCGGCGGCCAAGCGCCCTTGCTCGTCACCGACGTGGGTGAACTGCAGCGGGCTGGTGCAGTCACCGGCGGCGAACACGTGCTCCGCCGTCGTACGCAGGTAGTCGTCGGTCACGACCTCGGAGTGCTCGCCGAGGGCGACGCCGGCCTTGTCGAGGTCCATCCCGGCGGTGGCCGGTGTCCGCCCGACCGCCACGAGCAGGTGCGAGCCGCTGACCGGGTGACCGCCGCGCAGGTGCAGGGTGGGCCCGGCGGTCACCTTCTCGACGGCGGCTCCGGTCCGCACCTCGACGCCGTCCCACTGCAGGACGGTGGTGATCACGGTGGAAACCTCCGGTTCCTCCTTGATGAGCAGGCGCGGTGCGGCTTCGATGACGGTGACGCGCGAGCCGAGCTGCGCGAAGGCCTGGGCGAGCTCGAGCCCGATGGCGCCGCCTCCCAGAACCAGGAGGTGCTCGGGGCGCTCCTGGAGGTCGAACACTGTCGTGTTGTCCAGGTAGGGGACCGTGTCCAGGCCGTCGACGGGAGGTGTCGCGGCGTGCGCGCCGGTGGCGAGGACGTAGCGGCCGGCGTCGAGGGAGCGCCCGTCGACGTCGATGCCGTGCGGGGAGGCGAAGCGCGCCCAGCCCTGGACCAGGTCGATGCCTTCCGCGGCGAGCTGCTCGGGGGACTCGTCCTGCTCGATCTGCGCGATGACGTCGTGGACGTGGCGCATCGCCCGGCCGAAGTCGATCTCGCCGACGGGTGGCAGCCCCCACTGCTCGGCGGTGCGCGCCCCGGCGACGCGGTGGGCGATGTCGAGCAGCGCCTTGCTCGGTACGCAGCCGTAGTGGGTGCAGTCGCCGCCGGGACGCGCCTTGTCGACGAGCGCGACCCGCCGGCCGGCCTTGCGGGCCGCTCGGGCCGCGGCCAGGCCGGTCGCCCCGGCCCCGATCACGACGAGGTCGTAGCTGCTCACGATGGCTCCCCTGCGCGCGGACAGCTCGCCCCGTATGGGGACAGCACGGTCGGACGGGTTGTCCCCTACCGCGTCCCGTCGAGTCGCTGCACGCGGGTGTCGGGGTGGAAGGCCGCCCAGGCGAACCAGAACGTGTCGAGGTGACCGACCGGCTGCAGCTGCTGCCCGGCCAGCGGCCCGGCGACCGCCCGTCCGAGGAGGTTCCACGTGGAGCCCGTCTGCCGGTCGGTGAAGGTGTCCGTGCCGGCCGCCGTGAAGGTCAGCCGCCGGTTGCCCAGCATCGGGTCGAAGGCGCCGGTGGCGGCGACCTTGCGCCCCGCGGCGACCGTGTCGGTGTCCAGCGCCGAGCGCAGGCCGGCCACCGCCCAGACGGTCACGGGTCGCCCGGCGACCTCGACCTCGGCCACCCGCTGCTCGGCCAGGTCGGCGAGCACGACGGCCACCGGATCCTTCTCCCCGCTGCCGCCGACCCCGCCGACCCCGCCGACCCCGTCGGCTCCTTCGTCGCCGAGGCCGAGGACGCGCTCCTTGGGGCGGAGCCGGGGGTCGGCGTCGCCGCGGAAGAGGAACGGGTGCGCGGCCGGCGCGTCGTAGCCGACGTAGGGGTTGCTCCCGTAGTCGCGCTCGACGCCGGTCTCGCGGCTGAGCACCTGCCCGTCGGGGTGCGCCTGCCGCCACGCGTCCCAGGTGACGACCTGGACGGGTACGCGCCGCAGCTTCTCGCCGGCGAGGTGCCCGCCGATGGCGCGGCCCTCGATCTGCGACCACAGCGACTCGGTCTGCCGGTCGTACATGACCAGGTCGGAGCGGTACAGCTTGCCGGAGGTGCCCAGGGTCAGCAGCCGCTCGCCGAGGCGACGGTCGAACGCCAGCGCGCTGTTGCACAGTGGGCAGTACGTCACCGCGACCGGCGTGCCGGCGAGCTCGTCGTTGACGATCTCGTGCCAGATCATGATCTGCACGGGGTACGCCCGGTGCCGGTCGCCGACCTGGAGCGCGACGACCGGCTCGTCGCCGGCGAGCCAGTCGACCTCCCCAGCGGCGAGGAAGCGGGGGTCGTCGATGGGCGGGATGCCGTCGGGGGGTGGCCCGCCTGACACCACCTCGCTGGGGTCGACCAGCGGCGCCGGTAGGCCGGCTTGCTTCAGGCCCTGCCGCAGCGCGGAGGGCACCTGCTCACGCGCCGAGCCGCGCGCGGCGCCACCCGGCACGGCGGCCGCGGCGGCTGGCCCGGGGGCCTCCGGC
>JALYMT010000197.1 GCA_030773555.1 Actinomycetota bacterium
GTGGCCACCAGGGCGGGCTGTTGCAGCCGCCGCAGCGTCTCGGCAACCCGCTCGGCGTCGGCATCAGGCACCGACGGGTCAGCACCAGCCAGCCCCTCGTCGATGCGGTCCACGACCACCCCGACCAGTCGTCGACCTGCCGTGCGGACACCGAGGGCGTCCGCCCGCGCGTGCATGTCCTGCGCCCTGCTGTATCGGCGCTCGATGATGTCGGACAGCGTCGAGCGGTGGGCGGCACGGTCGATCGTCTCCCGACTCCGCTCTAGGAGCCAATTGAGGGTCAGAGCTGTGGCGGCCCGGTCGAGCAAGATCACGTGGTGGCCGCTCGGCTCGCCCTCGAGCAGTAGCACGAGGCGTCCCCACGTCTCTCCGCGTGTCTCCACCGACGTGACGAGCCAACCGGGATCGGCAACCCAGCCAGTTCGGCCCGCCACGCGGATGTTTCGAGATCGAGACTCCCAATCCGAGAGCAGTTCCTCGGCGCCGACGTCTCCCCCATCGAAGGCGAGGACTTGGTGCATCAAGTTCTCGAATACTGCGGGGCAGCCAGCCATTCGTCGAAGCTCGTGCAGGATCAGCGACACGGGTGCCCCTTGCACGGACAAGGCGGTGAACGCCTCGTGTGCCGCCTCCGAAGCGCGCAACGCTGCCAGCTGCTCGTCCAGGACGATGGCATGCACGGCCTCGGTCACCGCGACGAAGCGGGTCTCACGCCCCAGCGAGATCAGGGGCAGTCCGTGCTGTTCGGCCGACTGCACCAGCGCGGGCGGGAGCTCTCGAAAGCGGCGACCGAGTTCGACGACGAGCCCGCTGGCGCCGACGCGGGCGAGCTCGGCCACGTACGCCCGCAGGGACGCGTCGTCCTCGGGCAGGGCGATGCCCGTGGTCAGGATGACCTCTCCTCCGCTGAGGAGCCCTGCGATGTCGGCCAACTCGCTGACGTGCACCCAGCGCACTTCCCGGTCGAGGTGGGCCGCACCGGCCAGAACGGTCGGCTGCCCACACCGCATCACCGGAAGGGCGAGGACGTCCGTCACGCGGGGCAGCCGGAGGCGGGGCAGTAGCCCGGCATCGTCGCCGCCGCCTGGCTGCACCCGACGAGAGTTGCACGTCTATCGCCCGCATGGCAACAAGTCGTACGGGGGACTTCGTGGCAGCGAGAGCGGCTCCGTCGTCCCCCGGACCTCACCAGGTGGAGGTGGGCCTCGCCGGGCGTGCACCGGTGGTGAGGCCAACCTGCGCCCAGCGAAGCTGATCGACAGGCGCGGCGGCGTCGCCCCGGGCGCGGTCGACGGGTCGGGCAGCATGGTCAGCACGATGACCACCAGCGCGTTGACGACCCTGGCCGACCTGCTCCCGGCCGCGCCCGACCCCGACGCGATCCTCGACGCGTTCACCGAGTGGACCGCCCAGCAGGGCCTCGAGCTCTATCCCGCCCAGCAGGAGGCGCTGCTCGAGATCGTCTCCGGCAGCAACGTCATCCTCTCCACGCCCACCGGGTCGGGGAAGAGCCTGGTCGCCACCGGCGCCCACTTCGCCGCGCTCGCCGAGGGCAGGCGCACGTTCTACACCGCGCCCATCAAGGCCCTGGTCAGCGAGAAGTTCTTCGCCATGTGCGCGACCTTCGGGGCGAGCAGGGTCGGCATGCTCACCGGCGACGCCGCGGTCAACCCGGGCGCGCCGATCATCTGCTGCACCGCCGAGGTGCTCGCGAACCTCGCCCTGCGCGGCGGCGCGCAGGCCGACATCGGCTCGGTCGTGATGGACGAGTTCCACTTCTACGCCGACCCCGACCGCGGCTGGGCGTGGCAGGTGCCGATCGTCGAGCTGCCACAGGCGCAGTTCCTGCTCATGTCCGCGACGCTCGGCGACGTCCGCCGCTTCGAGGGTGACCTGACCCGGCGCACCGGCCGGCCTACGGCGACCGTCGCGAGCAGCGAACGGCCCGTGCCGCTGTCGTACGCGTACGTCCGCACGCCGCTGCACGAGATGCTGGAGGAGCTGCTGACGACCCACCAGGCACCGGTGTACGTCGTGCACTTCACCCAGGCCGCGGCGATCGAGCAGGCGCAGGCGCTGATGAGCACCAACGTGAGCTCCCGCGCCGAGAAGGACGCGATCGCCGAGCTGCTCGGCGGCTTCCGCTTCGGACCCGGGTTCGGCAAGGTCCTGTCGCGGCTGGTGCGCCACGGCATCGGCGTGCACCACGCCGGGATGCTGCCGAAGTACCGCCGCCTGGTCGAGACCCTCGCCCAAGCGGGGCTGCTGAAGGTCATCTGCGGCACCGACACCCTGGGCGTGGGCATCAACGTCCCCATCCGTACGGTCGTGTTCACGGCGCTCGTGAAATACGACGGCCGCCGCGTGCGCCACCTCAAGGCGCGGGAGTTCCACCAGATCGCCGGGCGGGCGGGCCGCGCCGGCTACGACACCTCCGGCTACGTCGTGGTGCAGGCGCCCGAGCACGTCATCGAGAACGAGAAGGCGCTGGCCAAGGCCGGCGAGGACCCGAAGAAGCGCCGCAAGGTCGTGCGCAAGTCGCCGCCCGAGGGCTCGGTGACCTGGTCGCAGGCGACGTTCGAGAAGCTGGTGGCCGCCGAGCCGGAGCCACTGACCTCCCAGTTCCGGGTCAGCCACGCGATGCTGCTCAACGTCATCGCCCGCCCCGGCAACCCATTTGGGGCGATGCGCCACCTGCTCGAGGACAACCACGAGGACCGCCCCGCCCAGCGGCGGCATATCCGCCGGGCCATCGCGATCGCCCGCTCGCTGCTGGTCGCCGGCGTCGTCGAGCGCCTCGACGAGCCGGAGGCCGACGGCCGCGGCGTCCGGCTGACCGTCGACCTGCAGGCCGACTTCGCGCTCAACCAGCCGCTGGCGACCTTCGCCCTCGCCGCGCTCGAGCTGCTCGACCGCGAGGCCCCGACGTACGCGCTCGACGTCGTCTCCGTGCTCGAGGCCACCCTCGACGACCCGCGCCAGGTGCTCGCCGCGCAGGAGAACAAGGCGCGCGGCGAGGCGGTCGCCGCGATGAAGGCCGACGGCATCGAGTACGAGGAGCGCATGGAGCTCCTGCAGGAGATCACCTACCCGAAGCCGCTCGCCGAGCTGCTCGGGCACGCCTACGAGGTGTACGCCGGCAGCCACCCGTGGGTCCGCGACCACGAGCTGCGGCCCAAGTCCGTGGTGCGGGAGATGTCCGAGGCGGCGATGACCTTCGCCGAGTACGTCGCCGCGTACGGCCTGGCCCGCTCCGAGGGCCTGGTGCTGCGCTACCTCGCCGATGCGTACAAGGCGCTGCGGCACACCGTGCCCCCCGACGCGCGTACCGCCGAGGTCGACGACCTGGTCGAGTGGCTCGGGGAGACGGTGCGCCAGACCGATTCCAGCCTGCTCGACGAGTGGGAGCGTCTGGTCGACCCGGCGACGGCCACGCTCGCGCCCGTGGCCGTGCTGCCCGAGGTGCCACCGCCGGTGACCGCGAACCAGCGGGCGTTCCGGGTGCTCGTGCGCAACGCGCTCTCCCGCCGGGTCGAGCTCGCCGCGCTGCGCCGCTGGGGTGACCTCGGGCAGCTCGACGCCGACGCGGGTTGGCCGGCGGAGCGCTGGCGCGACGCCCTGGCCGGCTACTTCGCGCTCTACGACGAGATCGGCACCGGTGCGCAGGCCCGCGGCCCCGGCCTGCTGGTGGTTGACGAGCAGCCGACGCGCTGGCGGGTCCGCCAGATCCTCGACGACCCCGCCGGCGACCACGACTGGGGAATCACTGCCGACGTCGACCTCGCGGCCTCCGACGGGACCGGCACCGCCGTGGTCCGCGTGACGCGGGTCGACCAGCTGTAGCGTCGGGGGCCGGCCGGGCGCTCTCGGTGGGCACGGGACGGATCGTCGTGGCCGTGCCCACCGAGGCTGGTGCGGTGCTGCCCGGGCTGGCTAGCGGAGGCTGTCGGGGTCGCGCACGGTGGGGATATCGAGCCCCTCGCGCGAGTCGATGCTGTCGGTCCGCTCAGGGGATTCGGCGGCCGGAGCCTCCGTGCGCAGCCCCCGCTCCTGCTCGAGGTCGATGACCGCCGGCACGGCCGCCGTCTCCTCGACGCGCTGCCACTGCGCGTCCTCGCCCCGCCGGCGACGGCCGAGGAGGATCGCGGCGGCCGCCGCGGCCGGCACCAGCAGCGC
>JALYMT010000198.1 GCA_030773555.1 Actinomycetota bacterium
GCTCGAGGGCGCCGGGTCGATCAGCGCGCAGGCGGTGCGCCGGCTGGGCTGCGACGCCGCGGTGTCCCGCATCCTCACCATGGGACCGAGTGAGATCCTCGACGTCGGGCGGCGCACCCGCACCATCCCCCCGGCCCTGCGCCGGCGCTGGCGGTGCGTGACGGGCGCTGCCGCGGACACGGGTGCACCATCCCGGCCGCGTGGACCGACGCCCACCACATCGTGTCGTGGGCTGACGGCGGCGCCACCTGCCTGGCCAACCTGGTCCTGCTCTGCCGCCGCCACCACCGCCTCCTGCACGCCGGCGCCTGGCGAGTCGTGCGGCACAGCGACGGCGTGATCGACGTCCTGCCCACCGCCCGCGCACCCTGACCCGGCCGCGGGGCCGTGGCCCCGCCTCCTCATCCCGCGCCTCTACCTCGGCGCCAGCCTTGGGCCGCTGACGCTCACGCCCGCCCGTACACCGGGATCTGGGCACCGCTGAGCGGGGCGGATTCCGCCGAGACGAGGAACCGGATGACCTCGGCGATCTGCTCCGCGGGCACCCAGCGGGCGTGGTCCGCGTCGGGCTGCGCGGCCCGGTTGGCCGGGATGTCGATGACGCTGGGCAGGACGACGTTCGCCCGCACGCCGGCGTCGCGGTACTCCGCGTCGAGGGCGGCCACGAGGGCCAGCACGCCCGCCTTCGCGGTGATGTAGCCGGCGGCGCCCGCGAAGGGCCGCACCGCCGCGCGGGAGGACACCGCGACGAAGGTCCCGCCACCGGCCTCGACGAGCCGGGGCATCGCGGCGCGGGCGAGCAGGAAGGTGGGACGCAGATTCAGCCGCAGCATCCCCTCGAACTGCTCCGGGTCGGTCTGGTGCACGGGCTGCCCACCGGCGTAGCCGCCGACCAGGTTGACCACCGAGCTCAGGCCCTCGGCGCCGGCGCCGGCGACGACGGCGTCGACCGAGGCCGCGTCGAGCAGGTCCGCCTCGACCAGGGTCAGCCCGCCTGCGTCGCCGAGCTCCTCCCGCGTACGGTCGCGCTCACGCTGCGAGCGCCAGGTCGCCACGACCGGGTGGCCGGCGTCGAGCAGGCAGCGGAGGACGGCGACGCCCAGCCCGCCGGTGCCCCCGGCCACCAGGACGGTGCCGGAGCGCCGGGTCACGTCGACATCGCTCATCCAGGAGCCTCCGGTCGGGTGCATGATCGCCAGTTCGGGTGCAGAAGTGCAGTCGACTGCGTTCTGCCACCCAAACTAGCGATCTTGCCGCGACGTCGCGTCGAAGGGCGACCAGGCGGCGAAGTGCGCGGCGGCCTCCGCGCGGCGGCCGTGCAGCAGCTCGGCCCAGGCGGCTACCACCCCGGCGGAGTCGAACGTGCGTCGGGCCTCGGCTCTCGCGCGGCTCGAGCGCGCCTCCCACACCCCCGCGTCGGCGCTCTCGAGCACGAAGCGGGCGGCGGCCTCGACCGAGGGCTGCACCCAGTCGCCGACGATCTCTTCGGCCCCCGGCCAGGGCCGGAGGACCGGCACCGCGCCCGAGGCCATCCCCTCGCTGGTCGCCACCGGGGCGCCCTCGGCGTCCGCGGGTGAGAGCACGTGCCCGATCCGGCGCAGCCAGGCGGCGATGTCGCGGCCGAACGGCTCGAAGGTCACCGCGCCGCGCAACAGCGGCTCGGTCTCGACCCGCTCGAGCACGCGCTCGTAGTAGGCCCGCTCCTCCGGGTCCCGCCACGCGTACGGCACCGCCCAGGGCAGCTGCGTACGGACGTTGAGGGTGAAGCGGGGATCCTCGGCGAGGTCGGCGGCGAGCAGGTCGAGGGCGAGGTCGAGCCGCTTGCGACGGGGCACGGCGCCGCCGAGGCCCAGGGTGAAGCGCGCGTCGGGCAGCTTCGGGCGGTCGAGCCAGTCGATGTCGATGAAGTTGGGGATGTAGACCAGCTTCTCCGCCGGCCACCCGAGCTCCTCGACGATGCGCCGGCCGAAGAGCGGGGAGATGTAGACGACGGCGTCGACCCGGTCGATGTCGACGGTCGCGGGATAGGCGCTGTCGAGCTCGAAGCGGTGCAGGCGCACGACGAGGTACTGATCCGAGCGCTTGGCGCCGCCAACCAGGCCGCGTTGGGGCGCACCCACTCGGCGACCAGCGTCTGCGCCGCCCCGGCGAGGCGCTCGCTGGTGCCCTCGTTGCGCCGCCCGGGGAGCGGCCATTCGTCCAGCGCGAGGGACAGGTCCCCGCGGCGCCCGAGCTCACGGGCGAGCTGGCGGAAGAACTTGAGGTCGTAGCCGAGCACCGCCACCCGCCGCGGCGCTCCCGCGTCGCCAGCGGGATCGATGGGGAGGAGCCGGCGAAGCGCGTCCCGCTGAGCACCCGCCGTCCACGTCATCGGTACGGGGGCCGCGGGGGGCGGCGACGATCCCCACGTGCCGCCTTCGGGCGGCGCGAAGCCGGCGGCCGCGCTCAGCAGCCGCGACAGCGGGAACGACCAGGGGCGCACGGCGGTCGGCTCCCGGAGGGTGTCCCGCCAGCAGGCGAACTGCGCGGGACCATCGCTCGGGGCATCACCCGGGTCGTCCCGCTCTGCCATGGTCCTACCCGGCCGGTCCCCACATGCGGGGCAGCGCCGGTCGGCAGCCAGCGGCGGCAGGACGCGGACGGGCAGCCGCAGCGGCGACAGGACCCGCTCGAGCACGTCGCGGGCCGGCTCCGAGTCGGTGAGCAGCCCGGTCACCGCCGAGCGCTGGAGAGCCTTCCGGAGCCGGTCACCCCACGGCGCCGGCTGCCCCGCCGCCACACGCTCCTGGGGAAGCACGAGCACCCACACGTCGGAGCGCACGGGCGCAGCCGCGCCAGCCTTGATGGTCTCGGCGATCACCAGGCCGGCAGCTCTGACACCGCCCGCCAGGGCAGGGGGCGGCGCGCTCGGCCCCGCGGGGAGCGTCGTGGGGAACGCCGGCGGGGCGAGGGCGGGGAGGGTCCGCCCGGCGAGGCGGCGCAGCCG
>JALYMT010000199.1 GCA_030773555.1 Actinomycetota bacterium
CTCGGCCCTCGGCTACGCGACCAACCACCGGACGACGAGGCGAGTCCCGAACCTGAGGACGACCCCCCACCCTTCTGAACCAGCACCGCCCGAGGCGGCCGGCGGAGTAAGACCGGCCCGCCGGCCCCTCGGCCTGCCCGCCGGCTGCGAGCCGACTCCGGTCAGTGGCGGGGCGGCGAGCCGGGGAACTCCGGGCCGTCGCAGCCCCGCAGGGCGTACGCGCTGTAGGCGGCCCCCCGGGCGCTGAGCCGGCCGGTGCGCTTCCACAACCGGGCGTCCGCGGGCCAGTTGTAGTCGTAGACCGCGATCCACCAGTCGCCGTAGCGCCGGTAGGCGGCCGCATCCCGGCGGGCCATGTAGCGGATCGCATAGTCCTCGTCGAAGGCCTGCCCGACGCCGACTCCTGGGTTCCACCGGCCGATGTTGATCTGCGCGAGCCCGAGGTCGCGCCCGTTGGCGTTCACCGCCTGCGGGTCCAGCAGCGACTCGAGGTCGAGGTGGCCCACAGCAGGTCAGCGGGGATGCCGGCCCGCTTCGCCTCCCGCCCGATCGTCGACGCCAGCAGCGCCCGCGCGGTCGGATAGTCGACCCGGCCGCTGGCCTGCAGGTGCCGCCGCGTGCGCTGGAACCTGGTGACAGCCGCCGCGGTGCGCCGGTCGTACCTCCCGGTGACCGGCGTCCGGAAGCCGTGCTCGGTCAGCAGCTCCTGCCACACCCGCACGCCGTAGTGCCGCGAGGTCGCGCCCGGACGCGCCGCGCTCGCCTCGTACACCCCGACCTGGCTGGCGCGGTCGCGCTTCCACTGCGCGCCGAGACGGGGGAAGAGCGGGGCGGCGGCGTACGACTTCGGTCCGAGCACCGGGGACGCGACCGGCGCGGTCCGGGTGGCGGCCGGGCGGGGACGGGGAGCGCTCTCGGCCGAGGCGGCCGGGGCCGCACAGAGGCCGATCGTCAGGCCGCCGACCACGGCGGCAGCGGGAACGCGCATGCCCCGCAGGAACTGGACAACCGCCATGGCCGACCCTCGACTTCCGCTAGTTGGTGACTTGCGTAGCGGAAAATGCCCGAGATGAGCCTTACTCATGCCGAGCGACTACTAAGAGTGAATAAAGGTGGGAGTGTGGGTGGCGCGAGGCGGCGGCTGGGCGCGGGCAGTGGGCTGGACGTGGGCGTGGGCGGCGGCGGACGGCCGGGATCAGCTGCCGGCGGGCCCGGGACGCAGGCGCTGCGGGCCGGCCTCGACGGGGCGCGCCTGGTCCTCGGGATGCAGCCGCACCGCGATCAGGGCGACGTCATCGTCGGTGCCCCCCTGGCTCAGCAGGCGTTCGAGGAGCTGGTCGGCGAGCACCTCGAGGGGCTGGTCGGCCAGGGCGCCCAGGGCCTGCCGCAGGCGGGCGAGGTCCTGCTCGGCCGTGGCAGCCCGGCGCTCGATCAGGCCGTCGGTGTAGAGCAGCACAGTGCTGCGCGGCGGCAGCACGACCTCGTGATCGCGGCGGGGGATGTCGGGGTCGGCGCCGAGGAGCAGGTCGCCGCCGCGGTCGAGGGTCTCGACGGTGCCGTCGGGGTGCAGCAGCAGCGGCGGCGGGTGCCCGGCGTTGCTCCACACCAGCCGGCGCAGCCCCTGCTCGCGCTCCTCGGGGGTCTGCTCGACCCGGGCGAGCACCACCGTGGCGGTGGCGTCGACGCCAAGGCCGGCCAAGGCCCGGTCGAGGCGGGTGAGCACCTCGCTGGGCGGGGCGGCGATGTCGTAGGCGGCGAAGCGCAGCATGTTGCGCAGCTGGGCCATGCGGGCGGCCGCCGCGACGTCGTGCCCGGCCACGTCGCCGATGATGATCGCGGTCGAGCCGTCGGCCAGCAGCAGGCTGTCGTACCAGTCCCCGCCGAGCTTGCTGCCCTCCGCGGCCGGCAGGTAGCGCACCACCAGGTGCATGTGGTCGGGCTCGGGTGGGGCGGTGAGCAGGCTGCGCTGCAGCTCCTCCCCGGCGCTGCGGGTCAGGCTGTGCAGCCGGGCGTTCTCCAGGGCGAGGCCGGCGCGGCGGCCGAACTCGGCGGCGAGGAGCACGTCGGCGTCGCTGAAGGGCTCGGCCGGCTCCAGCCGCACCCAGGTCAGGGCGCCCACGACCTGCTGGCGGGTGCGCAGCGGCGCGATCAGGGCGCTCGCTGCCCCGATGCGGGCGAACAGCGCCGCCTGCGCCGCGTCGAGGCGGTCGGCGCGCACCTCGGGCAGGACGGCCTTCTGCACGTCGGGCACGACCTGTGCCTCACCCCCGGCCAGCACGCGCGCCAGCGGACCCAGGCTCCGCAGGGTGACCGGCCCGAGGACCTGTGGACGCACCTCCTCGGGCATCGGCCCGGGGTCGCGGCGGGCCACCGCGGCCCGCACCACGGACCCCGCCTCGTCGAGCCGGTCGACGACGCACCAGTCAGCGACGCGGCCGACGCTCAAGCGCGCCAGCCGGCGCAGCCCCTCGTCCACGTCGAGTGTCGTCAGCGCCTCACCGAGCTGGGCGAGCAGACCGAGCCGGTCACGGTCGAGCAGCACCCGGGCGTGCTGCTTGGCGAGCAGTCGCGCCTGCCGCTGCAGGGCGTCCTGGCGCAGGCTGGCGTCGCCGAAGACGACGGCGACGCCCGTCGGCCGGCCGGGGCGAACCAGCGGCGTCGCGGTCCACCACACCGGCAGCGGGCTGCCGTCTCGACGCCAGAACACGTCGTCGTCGCTGCGAGCGGGCAGGCCGGTGCGCGCCACCGCGAGCACGGGGCACTGCTCGGCAGCCACCGTCTGCCCGCCGTGGCGGCCCTGGTGGACGAGGGCGTGGGCGAGCTCACCGGTCACCTCGCCCTGGCCGTAGCCGAGCAGGCGTTCCATCTCAGGAGTGGCGGCGCTCACCCGGCCGGTCTCGTCGACGGCGTACAGGCCGGCGCCGACCGCCTCGAACAGGGCGCCCACCAGCGAGGCATCGACCTCGAGCTCATCGGTCCATCTGCCGGTACGCATCGCGCTCAGGCTGTCACGGATGTTTTCTCCCGTCGCCCCCCAGGAAGGGGAAACGCACGATCGGATGGCCGCAGCACGATCGAACCGGTAGGAAGCGACCCCATGGACAGCAGCCGGGCGCGCCTCCTGCTGGTCGCCTGCCTGCTGGCTGCCCTCGTCGCGGCCTGCGGCGGGGGCAGCGCGCGGCCGGCCCCCGGGGGAGCAGTCCCCCTGCGGGTGGGCCTGATCCCCAACGTCGCCCCCGAGAGCCAGCGGGCGAGGTACGCGCCGCTGGGCGAGTACCTCGAGCGGGAGCTCGGCGCCGACGTCGAGCTGTTCGTGGCGACCAACTACGCCGGGGTCGTCACCGCCCTCGCCGCCGGCCGGCTCGACGTCGCCTATCTCGGCGGCCTCACCTACGTCCAGGCCGAGCGCCAGGTGCCCCTCACGCCGCTGGTCACCGAAGTTGACCGGGAGACCGGCACCCCGCGCTACCTGTCGGCGATCGTAGTGCGCTCGGACTCTCCGTACGCCGACGTGGGCGACCTGCTGCGCGCTCGGGCGCGCTTCGCGTTCGGTGATCCGAGCTCGACCTCCGGCAGCCTCTATCCCCGACTGCTGCTCGACCGGGCCGGCGCCCGGTGCTCCACCGCCGAGCTCACCGCCTGCCCGCCGCTGGCCAGCGCGCAGTTCACCGGCGGGCACGACGCAACCGCCCTGGCCGTGGCGTCCGGGCGGGTCGACGCCGGCGGCATCGAGCTGCGCATCCTGCACCGGCTCGAGGCCGAGGGCGCCGTCCCAGCGGGCCGATTGCGCCCGCTCGCCACCACCCCGGTCGCCGGCTATCCCTGGGTCGCTCGCACCGCCCTGGGCGCCCCCGCGGCGCAGCGGCTGACCGAGGCCTTCCTCGCCATCGACGACCCCGCCCTGCTCGACCTGCTGCGCGCGCAGCGCTACGCCCCCGTGGGCGCCGGCGACTACGACGAGATCCGCCGGGAGGCCGAGCGGCTGGGTCTGCTGCGCTGACAGCCACGTACGCTGGCCGACCCGTGGACATCGTCGTCGAGCACCTCACCGTGGCCTTCGCCGGCCGCGGCCGCGCGCTCGACGACGTGTCCCTGTGCGTGCCGGCCGGCTCGCAGGTCGTGCTGCTCGGCTCGTCCGGGGCGGGCAAGACCACCCTGCTGCGCGCCCTGCTCGGCGCCGCGCCGCGGACGGCGGGCACGGTGCGGGTGGGCGGGCGCGACCCATACGGCAGGCGCGAGGAGGCGCGGCTGGTGCGGCGGGCCACCGGTCTGCTGCGCCAGCGCGGCGACCTGGTGGACTCCCTGAGCGGGCGGGTCAACGCCCTCTCGGGCGTGCCGGCCGGGCTGGGGGCCCGCGACTGGTGGCAGCTCGTACGAGGCGGCGTACCGGCCCCGTACGCGGCCGGGCTGGCGGCGCTGGCGGCCGAGCACGGCGTGGCGCAGCTTCTCGACGTCCCCGTTCGGGAGCTCTCCGGCGGCCAGCGGCAGCGCGTCGCACTGGTGCGCGCGCTGCTGGGCGGCCCGCGGCTGCTGCTCGCCGACGAGCCCACCACCGGTCTGGACCCGGCGACCGGGGCGGCCGCGGTGCGGGCGCTGCGGGCGCTGCCCG
>JALYMT010000200.1 GCA_030773555.1 Actinomycetota bacterium
GCGCGGGGGTCACGGCGTCGAGGGCGGCGGCCCGGGCGGCGTGGTGGGCGGCGCGGCGCAGGCGGCCGGCGTCCTCGTACCCGTCCTGCCCGCGGACCTCGGGCACGGCGGCGAGCAGCGCGGAGGAGGCGACGGCGGAGTGCACGTCGACGCGGGTCAGGTAGACCACGCCCCCGTACGAGGCGCGGTCGAGCTCCTGGCGGGTCGGCGGGCGCCGCTCGGGCCAGCGGGTCTCGTCCCAGCCGTGGCCCAGCACGATGCCGCCGCGGACGGCGCGGGCGTGGCGTTCGAGCCGGTCGAGCGCCTCGCGCAGGCTCACGGCGCCGGTGAGGTCGAGGCCGTCGAGGGCGAGCCCGGTCGAGGTGGCGTGCACGTGCGCGTCGACGAAGGCCGGGGTGACCAGGGCGCCGTCGAGCTCCACGACGGCGTCGGCGCCGTCGGCGTGGGCGGCGGCGGCTCCCTCGGCGCCCAGCCAGGCCACCGTCTCGTCCTCGACGAGCATGGCGGTCGCGAACGGGTCGGCGGGCGAGTACACGGAGCCGCCGCGCAGCAGGGTCGTGGTCACCCGCCCAGTCTGGCCTCGACGAGGGCACGCGCGCCCGACTCGCGGCGCACCAGGTCGAGGGCGTACGTCGCGTGCCCAGGCAGGTAGCCGTTGCCGACGAGCATGGTGACGTCGGCGGCCAGTCCCTCGGCGCCCAGCGCGGCGGCGCTGAACGAGGTGGCCATCGAGAAGAACACGACGGTGCCGCCCGGCGCGGTCGCGAGAATCGCCCCGTGCTCGCAGCCCGCCACGTCGACGCAGACCACGGTGACGTCGGCCGGGCCGCCGGCGCCCTCGACCGCGGCCGCCAGGGCGACGGGGTCGCGGGCGTCGGCGAGCACCACGGCGCCGGCCA
The DNA here is from genome assembly GCA_030773555.1 of Actinomycetota bacterium. Taxonomy (GTDB): domain Bacteria; phylum Actinomycetota; class Actinomycetes; order JALYMT01; family JALYMT01; genus JALYMT01. Next base: position 900 of record JALYMT010000200.1, read on the forward strand.
GGCCGGCGGCTCGCAGCCGGTCGGCCTCTGCCGACACCGGGACGACCCCGACGGTGTGCCCCGCCCCTGCGTCGCGCGCGGCGGCCAGGGCCAGGGACCCGCTCTTGCCCGCGCCGCCGACCACGGCAACGGTGGGCGCCGGCCCGCGCTCGGCGTACGAGCGGACGACCCGTGCGGTCAGCGCGGGCGCGCCACACACGTCCAGGACGGCCATGGCCAGCGACGTCGGCAGGTCATCGGGCAGCACCGCGGCGACTGACCGCGCGAACAGGATGGCCGTCCCCTCGGCCGGCACCTGCTCCGAGGTGCCGTCCCAGCGGGCCAGCTCGTCGGTCAGGCGCAGCGGGGTCAGCGTCAGCGACACCAGGGTGGCCACCCGGTCGCCGATCGCCAGCCCGAGGGGCGAGCGGGGCCCCACCTCGTCGACGACGCCGACGAGCATGCCGCCGGACCCGGTCACGGGATTGTGCATCTTGCCGCGCGTCGCCACGATGTCCAGCACCTCGCGGCGCACCGCGTCGCCGTCGCCGCCGTGCTTGGTAGTCAGCTGGCGGTAGGACGCCGCGTCGAGGTTCAGCCGCTCGACCCGCACGCGCACCTCGTCGGGCCACAGCTGGGGCGAGGCGTCCAGCCGGACGGCGGCCTGCGGCAGGGCGCCCGCAGGTTCGAGCACCCGGTGCAGGCCGATCGCCGAGCCGACGACCGCGGTCATGATCGCTCCTCCCGCGCATCCGTCCGATCGCGGCAACTACCGCAGGGTACGAAGTCTCGCGGCTGATGCAGGCCGCACTACGATCAGCGACGGGCTCCCTGCAGACGTCGGCGGGTCCACAGGTCGAGCCGGCTGCGCTGGCACTGCCGTTGGCTTTCTCGGGATCGACACCGTCTTGCTGTGCGGGGAGACGACCAGCGGGTGCATCCCCGCGACCGTGGTGGACGGCCAGTCGCATTGGCCTGCATCACCCGTACACCGACGTGAGGACAACTCCAGCAGTTCGAGGAGGCCCTGGACGCACGACGGCACGGCGCGACTGCGCGCTGACGGCGACCAGCCCACGCTCGAGGCGCAGAGGAGGTCGCGTGCCCCGGAGCCCCGGCGGCTACTCGGCCGGGCCCCGGCGCTCGCGCCCCCGGCCCCGGGGCTGGGCGTACCTCTCCGGCGGCTTCGGGCTGAGCGTCAACTCGATGGTCGGCCTGCTGGTCCCCCTCCGGGCCGCCGAGCTGGGCATCCCCGTCGGCAGGATCGGGGTCATTCTCAGCGCCGGCGCGGCCGCGGAGATCCTGCTGGCCGTGCCCGTGGGCGCGCTCATCGGCCGCATCGGCGCTCGCGCCGGCGTGATCCTGGGCACGGCGGGCTGCACCGCGGTAGGGGCCGGCTTCGCGCTGGCGGGGAATTTCTGGCCGCTGCTGGCACTCAACGCGGCCATGGGCGCAGGGCGTGCCCTCGCCTGGGTCGCGGCGCAGACCTACATTGCGAGCACCGCCGACCCGCAGGAGCGAGCCCGCGACACCGGCCGGTTCAGCTTCGTCAGCAACGCGAGCCAGATGGTGGCACCCCTGCTGGTCGGGGGCGCGGCGTCGGTGCTGGGCTACCGCCCGGCGTTCCTCGTCCTGGCCGGCTACGCGGCCGCCTTCACCGTCGTCGGTGTTCTGCTCCCCCGGCAGCCGCCCCTGGCCGCGGCCACACCGGTGCGCCTGTCGGCAGCCGTGCGACTGTTCGGCATCCCCCGGTTCCGGATCGCCATGCTGCTGACCTTCGTCCGGCTCTGGGTGCCAGCGATGTGGACGCCGTTCTTTCCGTTCTTCCTCGTGCGGGCGGGATTCTCGCCCGGGCTCGCCGGCCTGGTGGTGGCGGCTGCGGCAGCGGTGGCGACCGCCGTCAGCCTGCTCACCGGTCCGCTGTCCCGGCGCGCCGCTCCGGAGGTCCTGTGCATCGTCGCGCTGGGCGCCGCGACGCTCGGCCTGCTCCTCTCACCCGTGCTGATGTCCGTGCCCGCCGTGTTCGTGCCCGCCGCCCTGGTGGGCGTCGGCAACGGGCTGAGCCTGCCGCTGCTGATCCTCCTGGTCAGCGAGGCGGCTCCCGCCGAGCAACGCGGTCTCGCCCTGAGCACGCGGGCGGCGGTCAACCAGGTCGCCGCCGCGCTGGCGCCGCTGGGACTGGCACCGCTGGCGGCCGTGCTCGGCATGGCCGGCGGATTCGCCGTCACCGGCGGGTTCGCCGCGGCCCTGCTCGCGGGCGCGGCGCAGCTGCACGTCCGGCAGCGGTCCGGCCGACCGCGACCGCTCGGATGACGACAAGTCCTCCGCACAACGCGGCCGAGAACGGGCGATTTTCCCGGGAAGTGCTGGAATCGCCGAAGGTTCTTCTCTAGCCTGCCGACAGGGGCGGCGTCGACCGCGGGGGCGCGACGGTCGCGCCCCCACCCTCATCGGCAGGGAGCGCGTGTGTCCGAGCGAGGCCAGCAGCCGTACGCGTACGTCCGCCGCGAGCTCGTCGAGCCCGACTGGACCCGCCTGCCCGGCTGGCGCGAGGTGACTCCCGGCGAGTGGTCCGACCCCCAGTGGCAGCGCGCGCACTGCGTGAAGAACGTCCGGCAGCTGCGCGCGGTGATGGGCGGGCTGCTCGAGGACTTCTTCTACGCCGACCTCGAGCGCGACCAGGCCGAGCGGGCGACGATGTCGATGCTGCTGCCCCCGCAGATGCTCAACACGATCGTGCCGGCGGGCGCTCCCACCCCGGCGGCCTACACGCAGGCCTGCTACGCCGACCCGGTGCGCCGCTACATGCTCCCGGTCTTCTCCGACCGGCGCACCGACTGGCCCTCGCATCCGCGCGCCAGCCGCGACTCCCTGCACGAGCACGACATGTGGGTCGCCGAGGGCCTCACCCACCGCTATCCCACGAAGGTGCTCGCCGAGCTGCTGCCGACCTGCCCGCAGTACTGCGGTCACTGCACCCGGATGGACCTCGTCGGGAACTCCACGCCGGTGGTGCCGAAGCTGAAGTTCGCGCTCAAGCCGGTCGACCGGCACGACGCGATGATCACCTACCTGCGCCGCTCCCCCGGCGTCCGTGACGTCGTCGTCTCCGGCGGTGACGTGGCGAACCTGCCCTGGCGGAACCTGGAGTCCTTCGTCGCCCGGCTGCTCGAGGTGGACAACATCCGCGACATCCGGCTGGCGTCCAAGGCGCTGATGGGCCTGCCGCAGCACTGGCTCCAGGACGAGGTGCGCGCCGGCATGGAGCGGCTCGCGCGCACCGCGCGCTCGCGCGGCGTGCACCTCGCGATCCACACCCACGTCAACGCCGCCCAGTCGGTCACCCCGCTGGTCGCGGACGCGGCGAGGGCGATGCTGGAGGCCGGCGTGCGCGACGTGCGCAACCAGGGCGTGCTGATGGCCGGGGTCAACGACTCGCTGCCGGCGCTGCTCGACCTGTGCTTCGCGCTGCTCGACGAGGCGTCGATCGTGCCCTACTACTTCTACCTCTGCGACCTGATCCCCTTCAGCGAGCACTGGCGGCTCTCTGTCCGCGAGGCGCAGCAGCTGCAGCACGCGATCATGGGCTACCTCCCCGGCTTCGCGACCCCGCGACTCGTGTGCGACGTGCCGTTCGTCGGCAAGCGTTGGGTCCACCAAGTCTCCGACTACGACGCCGTACGCGGCATCTCGTACTGGACGAAGAACTACTGCACCGGCATCGAGGCGACCGATCCCCACGCGCTAACCCGGCGATACGAGTACTACGACCCGATCCACGCCCTGCCCGAGGAGGGCCAGGCCTGGTGGCGCCAGCACGCCGACCCGATGGCCACCTACGCCGCGGCCCTGGCCCAAAGCCGGGCGAGCACGGGCGCCCTGCTCGCCTGACCGGCCCCGTCGCGGAGCCGCGGGCCGCTCGGCGGTGCTAGTCGCCGATCGCGGGCAGGTGCGCCCGGGCCGTGGCGAGGTTGTGGTAGCAGCTGACCCAGCGCTCCCAGCCGATGCCGGCAGCCTGACGGGCCAGATCGTCCTTGAGGCCGTACGCAGCAGCGAAGCGCCCGTACTGGCGCAGGCCACGGACGGCGCGCAGCAGGGTGACCTGTGCGGGCAGCGACCAGTCGTCCAGAGCCGTCAGGTCGAGCAGAACGGGACGCCGGTCCTCGCCCGGGCGCAGCGCGGGCAGCAGGGCGCGCAGGGTCAGCACGTCCGAGCGCGTTCGGGCCGAGCCGCGCAACTGCACGATGACGACGTCGTCGTCCTCCTGCCGGTCGACCTGGAGCTCCGCCTCGGGCCCGCTCTCGCTGCCCGGTGCGGGCTGAGGGACGGGTACGGCCGCGGCGATCGTCCCACTCGCCTCCTCGGCCGCAGCCCTCCAGGCCGCGGAGACCCCGCCGCTGACGTCAACGGCGGCCGCACCGAGCAGGACGTCCAGGCCGGTGGGGTTCAGGGCGGCGAGCAGGCGCTTGCGCAGGGCCTGGCCACCAGCGGTGCCGCAGCGGGGGGCCAGCACGGCGAACTCGACGTCGTCGAGCCGGGCGAGGACGTCGGAGGGCCGGCAGGCGGCGGCGAGCACCCCGGCGAGCCGGCGCATCGCGTCGTCGGTGGCCCTCGGCGTCGGGAGCTGCAGCACCACGACGCTCGCCTGCTCGCCGTAGCGGGCGAGGCGGTCCTCCTGCACGTGCAGGGCCTGCTGCCACCCGCGGGCATTGAGCAGGCCGGTGGCCGGATCCTCGTTCGCCCGGCCGTACGCGTGGGCCGCGGTGGCGGACAGCTCGGCGGCCAGCATCTCCTTGGACAGCAGGGTGCTGAGCAGCCCGGCGACGAACTCCAGCAGCGGCAGCACCGCGTGCAGGGACTCCGGCTGCTCCTCGTGGCCCAGCCCGCAGACCGTCCCGAAGACCTGCCCTCCCTCGAGGGTGAGGGGGGCTCCGACGTAGGCGCCGACCTGCACGGCGCGCCGGATACCGGCGCCGGCATAGCCCGGCACGGCGGTGACGTCGGTAGCGATGCGTGGCCCGCCGCTGCACATGTGCACGCACAGCGACTCCGCCCACGGCAGCACCGCTCCGGGCGGGATCGGAAAGCCGGTGGAGCGCGCCGTGATCACGACCTGCTCGTCGCCGCGCAGCTGGGTGACGGCCCACAGGTCCAGCCCGGCGGTGTCCTGTAGCAGGCGCAGGGCCGCCTCGGCGGCCTCGGCGAATCCCGACCACGGCTCCGCGCCGACGTGTGCTGGCGCGGTAGCCGGCATGCCGACCCGCCCGCCTGGTCCACCCCGGGAACCGTCGTCCATCCTGCGATCGTAGGTCCGTCGGCCGGCTTTGGGGAGGTCGAAGGGGGCGGTTTGTCACTGACCGTACGGGGCAGCGGTGCGCGAGTTCCAGGTCACAGCGCCGGCGGTCGGCTCTCGTAGGGCGTGCTCAGCACAACCGTCGTGCGCGTCGCGACGCCCGCCTTCGTCCGGATCGCGGACAGCAGACCCTCGAGGTCCGACGGCGTCGCGACCCGGACCTTGAGGATGTAACTCTCGTCGCCGGCGACGCTGTGGCAGGCCTCGATCTCGGGAAGTCCGGCGAGCCGTTCGGGAGCGTCGTCGGGGGCGCCGACGTCGAGCGGCTTGATCGAGACGAAGGCGGTGATCTGCAGCCCGGCGGCCGCCGCGTCCACCCGGGCGGCGTAGCCCGCGATGACCCCGCGCTGCTCGAGCCGGCGGACCCGCTGGTGCACCGCCGAGGTGGACAGCCCGGTGGCCTTGCCGAGGTCGGTGTAGCTCATCCGGCCGTCGGCGGCGAGCAGGCGGAGGATCTCGCGGTCGACGTCCTCCACGTCACCGGCCTGCCCGGGGGGCGAGGGCACGTCCGATCAGCAGGCGCTGGATCTGGTTGGTGCCCTCGAAGATCTGCAGCACCTTGGCTTCCCGGAAGTAGCGCTCCACGGGGTGGTCCTGCACGTAGCCGTAGCCGCCGAGCACCTGCACCGCATCGGTGGTGACCCGCATCGCCATGTCGGTGCAGAACAGCTTCGCCATCGACGCCCGGGTGCCGTACGAGGTGCCCGCGTCCCGACGGCGAGCCGCGGCCAGGTAGAGCGCCCGCCCCGCCTCGACGGCGGTGGCCATGTCGGCGAGCAAAAAGGAGATGCCCTGGAAGTCGGCGATCGACCGCCCGAACTGCCGGCGCTCGCGCGCGTAGGCCACCGCGGTGTCGAGGGCGGCCTGCGCGAGCCCGACGGCGCAGGCCGCGATGCCCAGCCGGCCCCCGTCGAGAGCGGACATCGCGATCGTGAACCCCGCGCCCTCGCCGCCGAGCAGGCGGTCGGCGGGCACCCGGGCGCCGTCGAGGACGACCTGGGCCACCGGGGAGGAGCGCAGACCCATGGTGCGCTCACGGGCCGCCACGGACAGCCCCGGCGTGCCCGCCGGGGCGAGCAGGCAGGAGATCCCGCGGGGGCCCTCACCGCCCGTGCGCACCATCAGGTTGTAGTAGTCGGCCTCGCCGGCGTGCGTGATCCACGCCTTGGTGCCCGACACCACGTACGTGTCGTCCTCGCGGACGGCCCGGGTCCGCAGGGCGGCGGCGTCGGAGCCGGCCTGCGGCTCCGACAGGCAGTACGCGCCCAGCAGGTCGCCGCCCAGCATGTCGGGCAGCCAGCGGGCGCGCTGCTGCGCGGTGCCGAACGCTGCCAGCGGATAGCAGGAGAGCGTGTGCACGCTCACCCCCTCGGCGACCGCCAGCCAGGTCGCGGCCAGCTCCTCGAGGACCTGGAGGTAGACCTCGTACGGTTGCCCGCCGCCGCCGTACTCCTCGGCGTAGGGCAGCCCGAGCAGCCCCGCCTTGCCGAGGGTCGCGAAGATCTCGCGCGGGAAGCGCGCCTCGTCCTCGTCCGCCGCGACCCGGGGGGCGAGCTCGTCGCGGGCCAGCTCGCGCGTGAGCTCGAGCAGGGCGCGCGCCTCCGCGCTCGGCAGCTCCCGCTCGACGGCCATCGCTCCCGGTCCTCCCGAATCTCAGCCGTCAGGACCCGAGGACGACGTACTCGCGGTCGGTGACGTTGAGCCGCTCGATGCCCTCGCCGGTGGTCACCACGATGTCCTCGATGCGCGCGCCGTGCCGGCCGGCGACGTAGATGCCCGGCTCGATCGAGAACGCCATGCCCGGCTCGAGCACGGTGGGGTTGCCCTCGACGATGTAGGGATCCTCGTGGGTCTCCACGCCGATCCCGTGACCGGTGCGGTGCAGGAAGCGCTCGGCGTAGCCCGCGTCGGCGATCACGCTGCGCGCGGCGGCGTCGACCGACTCGGCGGTCACCCCCGGCCGGGCGTGCTCGCAGGCGGCCAGCTGCGCGGCGTGCAGCACCGCGAAGTACTCCTCGAACTCGGCGGGGGGCTCCCCCAGGGCGTACATCCGGGTGCAGTCCGAGCAGTAGCCGGCCGCGTTGGTGCCGCCGATGTCGACCACGACGACGTCGCCGCGCTGCAGGGTGCGGTCGCTGACCGCGTGGTGCGGGGAGGCACCGTTGGGACCCGAGCCGACGATGACGAAGTCGACCTGCTCGTGGCCCTCCTCGAGGATCGCCGCGGCGATCGCCCGGCCCGCCTCGCGCTCGGTGCGCCCGGGGCGCAGGAACTCGCCCATGCGGGCGTGCACCCGGTCGATGGCCTGCCCGGCGGCGCGCAGCCCGTCGACCTCCTCGCCGCTCTTGCGCATCCGCAGGTCGCGCAGCACGTCGGAGGCGAGGGTCTGCTCCGCTGCGGGCAGCGCCTGGCGGAAGCGCAGCACCTGCTCGGCCCACATCCGGTTGGCCAGACCGAGGAGGCGTACGGGGGGCAGCCGCCGGCGTACGAGGGCGTAGGGGTCCTCGGTCTCACCCCAGGGCACCAGCTCGACGCCGAGACTCGCGAGCGGGCTGGCCTGGGCCGCGGCCAGCTCGAGGCCGGGCAGCACCAGGAACGGCTCGCCGGCCGCGGGCAGCACCAGGCAGGTGAGCCGCTCGAGGGGCAGGGCGTCGTAGCCGGTGAGCCAGCGCAGGTCGGGCCCGGGGGTGAGCAGCAGCGCGTCGATGCCGGCGGTCGCGACCGCCGCCGACACCGCGTCGAGGCGCTCCCGGGAGACGGTGCTGGCGGCGGGCACACTCATGGTCGTCCACCATAGCGACCCGCACTTCCCCGGGCAGGTGCAGCCGAGCGCGTCCCGCCGCCCCGATCAGCGATTCCGGTGCGGGCGAAGGCGCTGTCCCGCCGGGCTAGAGGGCCCGGAGGGCGGGCAGCAGCTCCTTCTCCGCCCAGCGGATGAACGGCTCCTGCTGCGCCGCGCCGATCTGCACCAGGGCGACCTCGGTGAAGCCGGCGTCGAGGAACGGCCGGATCTTCTCGACGTGCTCGTCGACGTCGGGCCCGCAGGGCAGCTGCTCGGCGACCTGCTCAGGGGCGACGAACTGCGTCGCGGCCTCGAAGGACGAGGGGCCGGGCAGGTCCGCGTTGACCTTCCAGCCCAGGCCGAACCAGCGGAACTGCTCGTGTGCCCGCTGCACCGCAGCGTCGCGGTCGGTGTCGTAGGCGAGCGCGATCTGCCCAATCCGCGGCTTGCCCGCCCCGCCCGCGGCGTCGAACATCTCGCCCAGCTCGGGCTTCGGCTCGGTCGCGACCATGATGTCGGCCATCTCCCCGGCGAGGGTGCACGAGCGCTCGCCGGAGACCGCGATGCCGATCGGCACCCGCACGTCGTGCAGGTCGTAGAGCTTCGCCGACTCCACGTCGAAGTGCTGCCCGCGATAGTTGACGTTGTCCCCGTCGAACAACGCGGAGATGATCTCGACCGCCTCGCCGAGCATCTCGTGGCGCACCCCGACCGCCGGCCAGCCCTGCCCGACGACGTGCTCGTTGAGGTTCTCCCCGGACCCCAGGCCGAGGCGGAACCGGCCGCCGGAGAGGAGCTGCATCGTCGCGGCCTTCTGCGCCACCACGGCCGGGTGGTAGCGCAGGATCGGGGAGGTCACGTACGTCATCAGCGGAATCCGCTCCGTGGACGCCGCGGCGGCGCCCAGGATCGACCAGGCGTAGCCCGCGTGGCCCTGCGCGGTCAGCCAGGGGAAGTAGTGGTCGCTGATCACCGAGAAGTCGAAGCCCGCCTCCTCGGCCATGCGGACGTCCCGGACGAGCTGCTGGGGCGCGGCCTGCTCGCACATCATCGTGTACCCGAACGTGGTCATGGTGCCCGCCTGCCCCACGGGCGCCGGGCCGGAAACCCCGGGACCGCGCCTGACCTCCTTTTGGCGCCTCTCCTCCTGCGCCTCTCCTCCCTGGCGCCCGGACCGAGTTGCCCGCAGCGAGACCACACGCTGCGCGCCCGACCGACGCCGCGCGGCATTCTTGCCGGCATGTCCGACCGCCTGCTCCTGCTCGACACGCCGTCGCTGTACTTCCGGGCCTTCCACGGGGTGCCGGCGACGCTGACCGCCCCCGACGGCACGTCGGTGAACGCCGTGCGGGGGCTGCTGGACTTCGTCGCCCGGCTGGTCACCGACCGCCGGCCCTCGCACCTGGTCGCCTGCCTGGACGCCTCCTGGCGCCCAGCCTTCCGGGTCGCGGCGCTGCCGTCGTACAAGGCGCACCGGATCGACCCCGACGGTGGGGAGACGGTGCCCGACACGCTGAGCCCGCAGGTCCCGGTGATCGAGGCGCTGCTCGACGCGATCGGCATCGCCCGCATCGGCGTGCCGGGCTACGAGGCCGACGATGTGATCGGGACGCTGGCGACCGCGGCGGCCATGCCGGTCGACGTGGTCACCGGTGACCGCGACCTCTTCCAGCTCGTCGACGACGCCCGCGGCGTGCGGGTGCTCTATCCCGTCCGTACGGGCGTGGGCAACGCCGAGGTGGTCGACGAGGCGTGGGTGCAGGCGAAGTACGGCATTCCCGGCCGCGCCTACGGCGACTTCGCGCTGCTGCGCGGCGACCCCAGCGACGGGCTGCCGGGCGTCTCGGGGATCGGCGAGAAGACAGCCGCGGCCCTGGTGAGCCGCTTCGGCGGGCTGGAGGGACTGCTCGCCGCCGCCGGGACCGGCGACCCCGGTCTCACCGCTGCGGTGCGGGCGAAGCTGGCGGCGGCGCGGGACTATCTGGCCGTCGCCCCGCTGGTCGTGCGGGTCGCGCTCGACGTGCCGCTGCCCGCGCACGACGCCCGGCTGCCGCGCGAGCCCCGCGATCCGGAGCGGCTGGTCGAGCTGGCCGACCGCTACGGCGTCGGCAGCTCCGTCGACCGTGTCCTACGCGCCCTCGGCTGGACCCCTCAGCGCTGATCACGCGGGGGGGTTAGCCGAGGCTGGAGTAGGCGACGACGCCGCGGCGCAGCCGCCGGACGGCCTCCTGGGCCGCGCCGCGCACCGTGCCGCCCTCGGGAGCCGCGTCGGCGATCTGCCCGAGCAGGTCCATCAGCTGCTTGACCCAGCGGACGAAGTCGCCGGCCTGCATGCCCGCGTCGGAGAGCACCGCGTCGAGGCGGTGACCCGAGGCCCAGCGGTAGGCCGGCCAGGCGAAGCCGAGGTCGAGGTCGCGCTGGAAGTCGAGGGAGTGCTCGTCCTCGAGCGCCTCCAGCGAGCTCCACAGCCGGGTGGTCTCGGCGAGGGCGTCCCGGGCCGCGCCGGTGGGCAGCCGGGGCGGGGCGGCGTCGTCGGCCGAGCGTGCCTCGTAGACGAGTGCGGAGGCGCTGGCGGCCAGTTCGGCGGCGCCCAGCCCCTCCCAGACCCCGGTCCGCAGGCACTCGGCGGCGAGCAGGTCGAGCTCGGAGTAGAGCCGGCGCAACCGCTCCCCGTCGGGGGTCACCGTGTCGCCCTCGAGATAGCCGAGCTCGCCCAGCAGCCGACACACCCGGTCGAAGGTGCGCGCGATCGTGTGGGTACGGCTGCGGACCCTGCGCTGCAGGCCCTCGGTCTCGCGTTGCAGCCGCCAGTACCGCTCCGCCCAGCGGGCGTGGTCCTCACGCTCGTCGCAGCGGGAGCAGGGATGCGCGCGCAGGGCGGCCCGCAGGCGGGCGATCTCGGCGTCCTCGGCAGCCTCCGTCAAGCCCCGGCGGCGCCGAGCCGGCCCCCCGCCGTCGAGGTCGTCGAGGCTCCTGCTCCGCAGCACGGCGGCCAGGTCGCGGCGCATCTGCGGATTGCGGGGGTTGAAGCCACGCGGAATGCGCACGTGCTCCACCGGCTCGAGCGGGCTCTTGGACGCCCCGAAGTCGGCGACCGTCAGCCGCCGCACCTGGCGGTCGGCGGTCAGGACCGTGGGGCGCGGGCCCTCGAGGCCCGCGCTGGCGCCCGGATCGAGCACGATCGCCAGACCGGCCCGGCGCCCGCCCGGCACCCGGATGACGTCCCCGGGCTTGAGCTGCTCGAGCGCGGCCGCCGCGGCCGCCCGGCGCGAGGCGCTGCCCGTCCTGGCCAGCTCGTTCTCGCGGTCCTTGAGCGTCCGGCGCAGCGCGGCGTACTCCTCGAAGTCGCCGAGGTGGCAGGTCATCGCGGCGCGGTAGCCCTCGAGTCCCTCCTCGTTGCGGTGGACCTGCCGGGCGATGCCGACGACCGCCCGATCGGCCTGGAACTGCGCGAAGGAGGACTCGAGCATCTCCCGCGCCCGCCCCCGGCCCAGCCGGCCGACGAGATTGACGGTCATGTTGTACGAGGGGCGGAAGCTTGAGCGCAGCGGATAGGTGCGGGTCGAGGCCAGCCCGGCGACCCCCCGGGGGTCGACCCCTGGGGTGTAGAGGACGACCGCGTGCCCCTCGACGTCGATGCCGCGGCGCCCGGCCCGGCCGGTCAGCTGGGTGTACTCCCCCGGCGTGATGTCGACGTGGGCCTCGCCGTTCCACTTCACCAGCCGTTCGAGCACCACGCAGCGGGCGGGCATGTTGATGCCCAGCGCGAGCGTCTCGGTGGCGAACACCGCCTTGACCAGGCCGCGGGTGAACAACTCCTCGACGACCTCCTTGAACGTCGGCAGCATGCCCGCGTGGTGCGCGGCCAGCCCGCGCTGCAGGCCGTCGAGCCACTCGTAGTAGCCGAGCACGCCGAGATCCTCGTCGGGCACGTCGGCGATGCGCCGCTCGACGTGGGCGCGGACCTCGGCGGCCTCCGCCGCGCTGTTGAGCCGGATGCCGGCCCGCAGGCACTGCAGCACGGCGGCGTCGCAGCCCTGCCGGCTGAAGATGAAGGTGATGGCCGGGAGCAGGACCTGCGCGTCGAGCCGCTCGACGACCTCCGACCGACTGGGTGGGCGGGCCCCGCTGCGCGACGCGCGCAGCCGGCGGTGGGTCGAAGCGCCCCGCTCCGAGAGCTTCTCGACCCGGTCGCCGTCGCGGGCGATGCGCAGCAGCTCGGGGTTGACCTTCTGCTGCTCGTCGTCGACGCCGGTGTCGACGAACAGGTCGTGGAGCCGGGTGCCTACGAGCATGTGCTGCCACAGCGGCACCGGACGGTGCTCCTCCACGACCACCGTGGTGTCGCCGCGCACGGTGAGCAGCCAGTCGCCGAACTCCTCGACGTTGCTGACCGTCGCCGACAGCGACACCAGCTGCACCGACTCGGGCAGGTGGAGGATGACCTCCTCCCAGACCGCCCCGCGGAAGCGGTCGGCGAGATAGTGCACCTCGTCCATCACGACGTACGCCAGGCCGCGCAGCGTGTGCGAGCCCGCGTAGAGCATGTTGCGCAGCACCTCGGTCGTCATGACGACGACGGGTGCCTCGCCGTTGATCGTGTTGTCGCCCGTCAGCAGGCCGACCGCGTCGGCGCCGTAGCGGCGGACGAGGTCGGCGTACTTCTGGTTGGACAGGGCCTTGATTGGCGTCGTGTAGAAGCACTTCTGGCCCCGCTGCAGGGCCAGGTGCACCGCGAACTCGCCCACCACCGTCTTGCCCGAGCCGGTGGGAGCGGCGACGAGCACGCCGTGACCCGTCTCGAGCGCCCGGCACGCCTGCACCTGGAAGTCGTCGAGGCCGAACTCGTAGTGCTCCTCGAAGCGGGCCAGCTCGGTGCGCGCCGCCGCCTGCCGCCGGCGGGCGGCGGCGTAGCGCTCGGCCGCCGTGCTCATCACGGCCAGGCTACGTCAGCGCCCGCGCCGACCCGGCGGACGGCTCTTGATCTGCAGGCGCGCGAGCTGCCAGAGTGCGGCTCCGGGCACTCGTGGGCCGGTCGCCCGCCTCAGGAAGGGGGCCTCGTGCCGGACGACCCCGATGCGCCTGCTCGTCCCGCCACGGCACCCCGGCCCCGCAGCGACCTGCTGGAATCGGTGCAGCGGGCGCTCAGGGTCCTCGAGGTCGTCTCCGCCGCCGAGGACGGCATTCCCGCGAAGGCCGTGGCCCGCCGCGCCGGGCTGAAGCTCTCGACGACCTACCACGTGCTCCACACCCTGGTCGCCGAGGGCTACCTCGTGCACTTCGAGGACCGCCACGGCTACGGCCTGGGCTACAAGATCCCGTCGTTTGTACCGGCGGCTGCGCATGAAGCTCGACGTCTCCCCGACGGTCGCGGCCGTCGTCGCCGAGGTGCACGAGCGCGCGGACGCCGCCGCCTACTTCGCCGCCTACCGCGACACCGAGATCGTCGTCGTCCACGTGGTCGACTCGCCCCGCACCCCGCGCGTCGAGCCCCTCGACGTGGGCTTCGCTGCGGCCCCGCACGCCACCGCCTTCGGCAAGGTCATGCTCTCGACCCTCTCGCCCGCCCGGCGTCGCTCGCTGCTGAGCGGAGGTCTGCCCCGGCTCACGCCGCTGACCCTCACCGACCGGCAGGAGCTCGGGGAGGAGCTCGACACCGTCCGGACCTGCGGGGTGGCCGTCGAGGCGGAGGAGCTCCAGCGCACGGTGTCCTGCCTCGCGGCTCCCGTACGCCACCCCGCCGGCGCCGTCATGGGGGCCATCGCGGTGTCCGTGCCGGCCTCGGAGTTCGAGCGGCGGCGCCGGCACCTGGAGGAGGTGGTGCGCGCGGGCGCCGACCGGGCGGGCCAGGCCGCCGCTCTCGTCGCGCGGTGACCACCGCCGACGCGGTGCTGCCCGTACTTCACCCGGTGGTGGTTGTCAACGCTGCCGGCCGCGTCGACTTTGTCCGCCGGCGGAATCCGAGGAGCTGCCGGCCCGCCGTTCCCCCCGTTTCGATCACGTCATCCTCAGTTCGAGGCCCGCAGCCATCCCGAGGACCGATGACGAACGGCACGGTCGTACGCGCCGCGCGCACCGGCTCCGGCGACGCGTGCCCGGAATCGACGGGGAACCGGTACGGGGACGCGTCCGTCGAGACGTTCTCCGCGTCCCCCGCCGTCCCCGCTCCGCCCACCGCGAAGGAGAACGTCTCATGAAGGCCGCCCGGCTCCACACGTTCCACGACCGGCTCCGCATCGAGGACACCCCCGAGCCGAAGATCACCGATCCCTTCGACGTCGTCGTCAAGGTGGGGGCGGCGGGGCTGTGCCGTACGGACCTGCACATCTGGGAGGGCCAGTTCGAGCAGGCCCAGCAGCAGGCGGCGCTGTCGCTGCCCTACTCCCCCGGCCACGAGAACGCCGGCTGGGTGCACGCGGTCGGCGACGGGGTCACCCACGTCGCACCCGGAGACCCCGTCATCCTGCATCCCCTGATCACCTGCGGCCTGTGCCGCGCGTGCCGGGCCGGCGACGACATGCACTGCGCGAGCGGCGTCTTCCCCGGCCTGTTCGCCGAGGGCGGGTTCGCCGAGCTGATCAAGACCGGTGTCCGCTCGGTGATCAAGATGGACCCGAGTCTGCACCCCACCGACGTGGCGCCGCTCGCCGACGCCGGCCTGACGGCCTACCACGCCATCAAGAAGGCGCTGCCGCTGCTCTATCCCGGCACCCGGTGCGTCGTCATCGGCGCCGGCGGCCTGGGGCACATCGGCATCCAGTGCCTCAAGGCGATGAGCGCCACCGAGGTCGTGGTCGTCGACACCTCCGAGGCGGCGCTCGAGCTGGCCAGGGGCTGGGGCGCCGACCACGTCGTCCCCGTCGACGGGCGGCAGGTCGAGCAGGTCAAGGAGCTCACCGGCGGCACCGGCGCCGAGGTCGTCATCGACTTCGTCGGCGAGGCGGGTGCCGAGTCGTGGGGCGTGGAGATGCTGCGCAACGCGGGCTTCTACTACGTCATCGGCTACGGCGGCACCCTGCAGGTGCCCACCATGGACATCATCCTGCGGGAGATCAGCTTCATCGGGAACCTGGTCGGCACCTACAACGACCTCGTGGAGCTGATGACCCTGGCGGCTCAGAGCAAGGTGAAGCTGCACACCTCGATCTATCCGCTCGATGCGATCAACGACGCGATCGACGACCTGAACTCCGGCCGGCTGCACGGCCGCGGCGTGCTCGTGCCCTGAACCTCCGGCCCGAGTGCACCCTCGTCGCGGACGGGGCCTCAGTCGGGCAGGGCTGAGGCCTCGTCGTCGCCGTAGGCGGAGTAGTCGGGCTCGTTCCGGGCCCGGCGGCGGTCGCCCGCCACGGCGATGCCGTAGGCGATCCCGAGGAGTGCGAGCACGGGCAGGGCCAGCGCGAGCATGGTGAGCGGGTCACCGGTGGGGGTGGCGACGGCGGCGAAGACGAACACGCCGAAGACGATGCTGCGCCACCAGCGCCGGAGGTTTGCGGCCGGCAGCAAGCCGGCCGCGTTCAGCATCACGAGAAAGACGGGAGCCAGGAACGCGAGGCCGAAGACCAGGATGAGCCGCAGCACGATCGAGAGGTAGTCGCTGAAGGGCACCAGCACGGAGATGTCGGCGGGGGCGAAGCCGATGAGCAACCGGGTCGCCTTCGGGAGCACCAGGAAGCACAGCGCTGCGCCGGCGAAGAACAGCGGGATCGCGGTGGCGAGGAACGCGAAGCTCCACCGGCGCTCGTTGCGGTAGAGGCCCGGAGTGATGAACGCCCAGGCCTGGTAGAGCCAGACCGGCGCCGAGAGCAGGACCGCGGTGGCCAGGGCCACCTTGACCAGGATGCTGAAGGGCGCCAGCAGCCCCTGGTAGACCAGCGGCCCGCAGGCGGCGCTCGCCTGGCTGATGCCGCCGGGCACGTCGCAGATGGGCTCGGTCAGGAAGCGGATGATCGGGTCGTTGAAGACGAAGCCGGCGACCGCCCCCGGGACCAGGGCGAGGAGGCAGACGAGCAGCCGGCGACGGAGCTCCCGGAGATGCTCCACCAGGGGCATCGCCCCCCCGTCACCGCCGGGCCCGCCGGTTTGGCGCTGCAGCATGGCGCCTCCGCCGGAGGGGGTCGCGGTGCTCAGCGCTCGCGCGCGTCGCGCTCGACCCCGGGATGCTCGACCCCGGCACGCTCGACCCCGGGACGCTCGAGTACGGGCGGGAGGTGGCGGCCCTCGGCACCGGTGTCCAGGACGCGGGTCTCGGGCTGGTGCGGGCCCGCCGGCGCGTCCTCGTCACGCAGGCCGCGGGTCTCGGCCTTGAGGATGCGCAGCGAGCGGCCGAGGCCGCGGGCGGTGTCGGGCAGCCGCTTGGCGCCGAACAGCAGCAGGAGCACGAGCAGAAGGAGGATGAACTCCCAGCCCTGAGGAATCCCCATGACACCTCTCCGATTCGGCCGACTCGCCCAACTGTACGACGCCGCACAGCGGGAGGCGCGCCGACGGCGGATTCAGAGCAGGAAGCGGAAGGCGGGGCTGTCGGGGGCGATCTGCTCGATGTGCAGGGGGCCGACGGCCATCCGGGCGAGCAGGTCCTCGAGGTCCTCGCACCGGCGGATCTCGATGCCCACCAGGGCGGGGCCCGTCTCCCGGTTGTTGCGCTTCACGTACTCGAACAGGGTGATGTCGTCCTCGGGGCCGAGGACGTCGTCGAGGAAGCGGCGCAGCGCGCCGGGCTCCTGGGGGAAGTCAACCAGGAAGTAGTGCTTCAGTCCCTCGTGCACCAGGGAACGCTCGATGACCTCGCTGTAGCGGCTGATGTCGTTGTTGCCGCCGGAGACCACGCAGACGGTCACCGAGCCGGGCTCCGGGCGCACCACCTCACCGAGCGCGGCGCTGGCCAGCGCTCCGGCCGGCTCGGCGATGACGCCGTCGGACTGGTAGAGCGCGAGCATCTCCGAGCAGACCC
This sequence comes from Actinomycetota bacterium, assembly GCA_030773555.1. Taxonomy (GTDB): domain Bacteria; phylum Actinomycetota; class Actinomycetes; order JALYMT01; family JALYMT01; genus JALYMT01. The sequence goes on from JALYMT010000200.1 coordinate 17,967, forward strand.
GGCCCTCGGTGACCGAGGTGAGATCCGCGCCGCTCGCCCGAACCAGCGGAAACGTCACCGTGCCGGCCTTGCGGACCGCCGCGCCGTCGACGAAGCCGTCGAACGAGGTCAGCCGGGTCGGCGTCCCGGCCAGCAGGGCGGCGTGCATGCTGGCCGCTCCCGCCGGCTCGACCCCCACCAGGCGGGTGCCGGGGTGGCGGGCACGGCTCCAGGTAGCCATGCCGGCGAGCAGGCCGCCGCCGCCCACCGGCATCACGAGGAGGTCGGGCGCCCGGCCCAGCTGCTCGACCACCTCGAGGGCGACCGTGCCCTGCCCGGCGACCGTACGAGGGTCGTCGAAGGCCGGGACGAGCACGGCGCCGGTGCTGCGGGCGTCGGCGGCAGCGGCCACAGCCGCGTCGTCGTAGGTGTCCTCACCGACGACGAGCTGCACGCAACCCCCGCCCAGAGCGGCGATGCGGTCCTGCTTCTGCCGGGGGGTCGTGCGGGGCAGGTAGACCCGCCCGGTCACTCCCAGGGTGCGGCAGGCGGAGGCGACACCCTGCGCGTGGTTGCCGGCGCTGGCGCAGACCACGCCACGCTTCCGGGTGGGGCCGTCGAGCTGCGCCATCAGGTTGTAGGCCCCGCGCACCTTGTAGGAGCGGACCTGCTGGAGATCCTCGCGCTTGAGCCACACCTCGCCGCCCACGAGAGCCGACAGGCGCTCGTTGCGCTCGAGCGGGGTGCGGGTGACGGCGGGCGCGAGGCGTGCGGCGGCCGCCTCGACGTCGGCGGCGGTGACGGTTCCGTCCGGGGCGGCCTGCGCGGCCTGCGCCGAGACGTCCCCGCCCGTGGTCGCCGACAACGACGGCGACGACGTACGCAGCACCACGGCACTCCCCTGGCAGGCGACGGGCGTCACGCTACCTGGACGGGCGCCTGACCCCTGCGCGGCAGGGGGTGCTCTCAGAGCTCCTGAGGAGTGCCCACCACGAGCGCGGCCAGGGCGTCGGTGCGCTCGAGCTCGAGCGCGAAGTCAAGGACGTCGTCGTAGGTGATCTGCGGGCCCAGGTGCTCCTCGAGCGCCTCGACCGGGATCTCCCAGCGCTCCGGGCTCACTCCGCCCGAGACGAGCAGCGCGACGATCTCCTCGTCGGCGGGCTTGCGGACCTCGTCGCGGCACGTCGTGCAGCTGAAGGCGTAATACGACCACTCGGAGCGGGTGCATACGACGAGGCGCAGCTGCGCCGGCTTCAGCTCGACGTCCCCGCAGACGGGGCAGGAGGCCTTGATCGTCGTCATGGCCCGCTCCTTTCCGTGCAGTACGCCGGGGAAGTGGACCGGTGGTCCGTCGGCGACACTCCATCGTTCGGCAGCGGTCCCCCTCGCCTTGACGGCTCAGGAGGGGGCGATAGCGGGTTTTTCCGACCCGATTCCGGACGGAGCGCCCGGAGGTCCACCCGTTGGCGCCTCCAGGTAGCGCCCGAGCGCCTCCTGCGCGCTGCGCTGGACCTGCGCGGCCAGCTCCGGGGGCTCGAGGACCCGCACGCCGCCGCCCAGGCGCAGGGCGAGCCGGCGCACCCAGCGGGGATCGGGTGTGCGCAGGCCCACGAGCAGACCGCCGCCGGGCAGCTCCTCGACGGTCTCGCAGGGGTAGTAGTCGGCGACCCAGCGCCCGCTGGGAGCCAGGGCGAGGACGACGAGGGTGTCCTCGGCCGAGGCCTGGAAGAGCCCGTCGTCGACGTCGCGGGCTCGGGCGGCCACCGGCACCTCGGCGGGGAGGTCCAGGACCTGCACGCCGAGGACCCGGTCGAGGCGGAACAGTCGTACGTCCTCGACCCGCCGGCACCAGCCCTGCAGATAGGCGTGGCCGTCGACGACGTGCAGCTGCATCGGGTCGACGTCCCGTTCAGTGGTCTCGTCGCGTCCCGGGACGTAGTACGAGAGGTGCAGCCGCCGGCCCCGTTCGAGGGCGTCGCGGACGACGGGCGCGACCGCGCCCTCCACCTCGGCGCCGCTGGACGCGCTCGATCGCACCGCTTCGGCGGTGGCCGCGGCGTCACCGGCGGCCCGCTCCAGCTTGGCGATGGTGCGGTCGAGGGCGTCGCGGTCGTGCAGGCCGGGGATGTCGGCGAGGGTCCGCAGCCCCACGAGCAGCGCGAGCGCCTCGTCGGCGGACAGCCGCAGCGGCCGCGCGATCGTGTCGGCGTTGGCCAGATGGATCACGCCACCCTCGAAGCTGGCCTCGATGAGGTCGTCGGGCAGGTGCCCGGGCAGCCCGCAGACGAAGAGCAGCTGAAGGTCGTCGATGAGCTTGCGCTCGTCGATGCCGAAGGCGGCGGCGACGTCGGAGACGCGCGCTCCGGGCCGGGCGAGCAGGTAGGGCACGAGCGCCAGCAGGCGCGACAGTCGGGCCGTGGCGCCGCTCATGCCGCTCCTCCGGCAGCGGGCTGCAGCGCGCCCTGCAGCCGGCGCACGAGGGCCTGCCGCACGTCAGCGGGTTCCAGCACCACCGCGTCGGGTCCCAGTCCGGCCAAGGCGTCGGCGAGCAGGCCGGCGTCACCGTAGGGGACGGCGAGCTCGTCCCAGCGCTCGCCGTCGGGTCCGACCGCCTCCCGCTGCGACGTCGCCTGGCGGCGGAGGAAGCCCCCCGAGGCGGGGCGGACGAGCACCCGGGCGGACCCCCGGGGCGTCGTCGCGGCGAAGGTGGCCACCTCCTGGCGCACGTCGACCCCCTCGGGCACCACGACCTCTCCCGGCTCCCCGGCCCGGGTGATGCCGCCGGTGATCCGGCTGACCCGGAAGACCCGGCGCTGCCCCCGGTCACGGTCGTGGCCCACGAGATACCACCGGCCGTGCCAGGCCACGATGCCCCAGGGCTCCACCACGCGCAGCTCGGCGTTCGGGCCGCCGGGCCGGCGATAGGCGAAGCGCACCGGATACCGCTCGTCGAGGGCCCGCCACAGCGGCACGAAGGCCGCCTCGTTGGTGTCGACCCGCGGGTCGATGCCGGCGATGTCGACGTCGTCGGTCGCGACACCGTAGGCCCGCAGCTTCAGCAGGGCACTCGAGGCCGCGCCGGCGAGCGCGGCCTGCTGCCAGGCTCGGGCGGCGAGGGCCAGCACCGCCATCTCGTCGGGGGCGAACCGCACCTCCGGCAACGCGTACGCATCGCGGCGGATGCGGTAGCCGACCTCGTCCTCGAACAACGCGTCGTTGCTCCCGGTCTCGACCGGGATGCCCATCTCGCGCAGCTCTTCCTTGTCGCGCTCGAACGCCCGCTCGAACGCCTCGTCGGAAGCGGAGTAGCCGGGCACCGCCCGGCGGATCTCGTCGCGGCTCAGGAAGCGGCGGGTGGCGAGCAGGCAGATGACGAGGTTGAGCAGCCGCTCGGTGCGGGCCCTGGACACCTGTCGACTCTAGCGACCGCGGTCAGGAGCGACTGGCCCCGTGCGCCCCCAGCACGTCGACGATGAACACGAGGGTGTCATCGCCCTGGATGCCGGCTCGAGGCTCCCCCTGGGGGCCGTAGCCCTTGTCGGGGGGGATCGACAGCAGCACCCGGCTTCCGGCCGGCACCCCCACGAGGGTCTCGTCCCAGCCGGGGATGACCTGCCCGACGCCGATCGGGAAGGCCGCGGGCTGCCCGCGCTCCCAGGAGCTGTCGAACTCCTTGGCGTCACGCCAGGTCAGCCCGACGTACTGGGCGACGAGCAGCTGGCCCTTCTCGACCTCGGGTCCGTCGCCCTCGACGAGGGTGACCGCGCGCAGCTCCCGTGGCGGCGAGGCGCCGTCGGGGATGGTGACGGTCGGCTTGCCCTGCTCACCGGTCACCTGGGGCAGGTCCTTGGGCGCGGGCTTGGCCGTGCCCTCCGCGACCGCGTCGGGGCGGTAGGAGGCGAGGACGTCGACGACGAAGACGAGCGTGTCGTCACCCTTGATGCCGGCCTGCGGATTGCCCTGCGCGCCGTAGCCCTTGTCGGGGGGGATCGACAGCAGCACCCGGCTGCCGGCCGGCACGCCCACGAGGGTCTCGTCCCAGCCCGGGATCACCTTGTCGACGCCGATGGGGAAGGCCGCCGGCGACTTGCGGTCGTAGGAGTTGTCGAAGACCGTGTTGTCGCGCCACGTCTGGCCGAGGTAGTGGGCGACGAGGAGGTCGCCCTTCTGCACCTGCTGCCCCTTGCCTTCGACGAGGACCTTCTTGACCAGCTCGCTGCCGGGCGCGCTCGCCGGCGCCTTGACCACCGGCTTCTCCCCCGGTCGGCCCTGCACGGTGGGCAGGGCGGCGGTCGTACCGGTGGCCGGCGCGCTGCCCGCAGCCGAGGAGGAGCTGGCGGACACGGGCGGGGCGGAGCTCCCCGCGCTGCTGGTCGGGCCGGCGGAACCGGCACCCCCAGCCCCACCGCCGCAGGCGGCGAGGGCGAGGGCGGCGACGGACACGAGGACGAGACGGCGAGGAGGCGGAAAGCGCACGATTCCCCAACGGCTGGGACGGGACGGAGGTGCCACCCTAGCCACCCGATTTCCGTCGGCTCACATGCTCGCGATCAGCTTGTCGACCCGCTCGTCCACCGAGCGGAACGGGTCCTTGCACAAGACGGTGCGCTGGGCCTGGTCGTTGAGCTTGAGGTGCACCCAGTCGACCGTGAAGTCGCGGCGCTTCTCCTGCGCGCGCCGGATGAACTCGCCGCGCAGCCGGGCCCGGGTGGTCTGCGGGGGCACGGACTTCGCCTCGAAGATCTCCAGGTCGCGCGCGACCCGGTCGACCAGGCCGCGGCGCTCCAGGAGGTAGTACAGCCCCCGGCTGCGGCGGATGTCGTGATAGGCGAGGTCCAGGTGGGCGATGCGCGGCGAGGACATCGCCAGCCCGTGCTTGCTGCGGTACCGCTCGAGCAACTGGTACTTGATAACCCAGTCGATCTCGCGGCCGACGAGGTCGAGGTCGCCGGTCTGCACCGCGGCCAGCGTGCGCTCCCACAGGTCGAGGACCTGCTTGACCGTGTCGCTGTCGAGCCCGCGGCGGGCGGCGAAGTCGCGCGCCTTGCCGAGGTACTCCTCCTGGATCTCCAGCGCGTTCGCCTCGCGCCCGTTGGCCAGCCGCACCCGCCGCCGCCCGGTCATGTCGTGGCTGACCTCGCGGATGGCCCGGATCGGGTTCTCCAGGGTGAGGTCGCGCAGCACGATGCCCGCCTCGATCATCCGCAGCACCAGGTCGGTGGCGCCCACCTTGAGCAGAGTCGTCGTCTCGCTCATGTTCGAGTCGCCCACGATGACGTGCAGGCGGCGGTAGCGCTCGGCGTCGGCGTGCGGCTCGTCGCGGGTGTTGATGATCGGCCGGCTGCGGGTCGTCGCGGACGACACGCCCTCCCAGATGTGCTCGGCCCGCTGGCTGACGCAGTAGACCGCGCCCCGCGGCGTCTGCAGCACCTTGCCCGCGCCCACGATGATCTGCCGGGTCACGAGGAAGGGGATGAGCACGTCGGCCAGCCGGCTGAACTCGCCGTGCCGGCCCACCAGGTAGTTCTCGTGGCAGCCGTACGAGTTGCCCGCGGAGTCGGTGTTGTTCTTGAACAGGTAGACGTCGCCGGCGATGCCCTCCTCGCGCAGCCGCCGCTCGGCGTCCACGAGGAGGCCCTCGAGGATGCGCTCCCCCGCCTTGTCGTGGGTGACCAGGTCGGGGACGGAGTCGCACTCCGGCGTGGCGTACTCCGGGTGGCTGCCGACGTCGAGATAGAGCCGCGCGCCGTTGCTGAGGAAGACGTTGCTGCTGCGGCCCCAGGACACCACCCGCCGGAACAGGTAGCGCGCCACCTCGTCGGGCGAGAGCCGCCGCTGCCCGCGAAACGTGCAGGTGACGCCGTACTCGTTCTCGAGTCCGAAGATGCGGCGGTCCATGGGCATCACGCTACGCCCCAACTGCCTTCCTCCTCCCGCTATGGCCCCCTGCGCCGCGCCGGAGGCGGAGCGGGCGGGAGGATACCGGCATGGCCGACCGCCCGCCGCCGACCGAGCGCCCGCTGCCCGACCACGTTCGCCCCCCGGGGATCGACGACGCGACCGTCGCCGCGCTCGGTAAGCTCGGGGAGGCCCTCGAGACGGTCGAGCGGGCCCGGGGCCGGCTCTACGACTTCCACCAGTTGACCGGGCAGGCCGACCTGGCCCTCGGCGAGGCCGTGGCGATGCTGCGCGCGGCGGGGCACCCGGCACTGGCCGAACGGCTGACGGCCGAGCTGGTGGGGCGCAACGTCGTGGAGGGCCGCTGGACGTTCCAGCTCGTCGAGGACTACGACGACGGGTACTGGTCGACGTTCCGCGCGCTGGAGCGAGCAGCCCGGGAGCAGCTCGTCGCCGGGCGCCGCCACCTGTTCGAGGCGGAGATGAAGGAGGATCGCCGCACGCACGGGCGGCCCGGGCACGAGGCCCGGCCAGCGGCGGGCGCCTGAGGCACGGCGCGCGTTCAGTCGCTGGACCGGTCGCGTTCCCGGGCCCGGGCGGTGGCCCGGTCGTTGGCCTTCTGGATCGCCTCGACGAGTTCGTCCTTCGTCATCCGGGTGCGCCGGGGGATCGCGAGCTTCGCGGCCACCTCGAGCAGGTGGGCCTTGCTGGCAGTCGCGTTGACCCCGCCGGCGGTCGGGCCGCCGGCGTCGCGACCACCGGCGGCATGGGCGTCCGAGGGCCCCTTCTCGGGCTTGGGCTCCCAGCGGTCACCGACCTTCTCGAACGTGTGCTTGAGAGCGGCGAAGGCCACCCGGTGGGCGCGCTCCCCCTCGCCGTAGGTCTCGACCGCCGAGTCGTGCGCCGCCACCCAGGTCTCCTGGGCCTTGCGCGGAGAGCGCCTCAGGGTCGAGGGCAGCTCGTCGGCACCGGACATCGCCGTTCCTCTCCGGTCAGGACCGTTCCGGGCCGGGAGGCTCGTGCGCGCCACCGGCCAGGCTGGTGGGCCCGGCCGTCGCGCGCAGCACCGGGTCGTCGGGTGCCAGCGAGACGTCCTCGGCGTCGCGGCCGTCGAGCAGGCCGCTCAGCGCCGCACCGACCAGCCGGCGGAACTTGCGCCGGGGACGGGTGCGCTCGAGCACCGCCACCTCGAGCGCGGCAGGCGCGATGCTGCGCGCCTCGCCGCCGTCACGCCCCAGCCCGTCGACCGCGAGGCGCAGGGCCTCCCCGAGGGCCAGCTGCTCGCGGTAGCCCTCGCCTACGTAGCCGCTGATCGTCTCGGCCTGCCCGCCCATGACGACGAACCCGCGCTCGTCGGCCACCGACCCGTCGTACGTGAGCCGGTAGATCTGGTCCTCCTCGGCGCGATCGCCGACCTCCGCGACCACGATCTCCACCTCGTACGGCTTGCTGGTCTCCGTGAACACCGTGCCGAGGGTCTGCGCGTACGCGTTGGCGAGGCTGCGCCCGGTGACGTCGCGGCGGTCGTACGAGTAGCCGCGGAGGTCGGCCAGCCGGACGCCGGCGATGCGCAGGTTCTCGAACTCGTTGTACTTCCCGACGGCGGCGAACGCGATGCGGTCGTAGATCTCGCTGAACTTGTGCAGGGCGCGGCTGGGGTTCTCACCGACGAACAGGATGCCGTCGCGGTAAGCGAGCACGGCGACGCTGCGGCCGCGCGCGATGCCCTTGCGCGCGAAGTCGGCCTTGTCCTTCATGAGCTGCTCGGGGGAGACGTAGCCGAACGGCATGCTCATCGTGGAAAGCCTCTCGTCGGATGCGCGGACGTTAGCGCAGCGCGGCGGCGGGACCGCCAGGACGGTCCATGCGGGCGTCGAGGACGGTGTGGACCTGCGCTCCGACCTCGTCGTCGCCGAGGCGACGGTATCCCTCGGCGCTGACCAGCGACACCACCGGATAGATGCGGCGGGTCAGGTCGGGTCCACCGGTCGCCGAGTCGTCGTCGGCGGCGTCGTAGAGCGCCTGGATCGAGCAGAGCACCGCCTGCTCGTCGGAGAAGTCATCGCGCCAGAGCTTCTTCAGCGCACCCCGGGCGAACAGCGAGCCCGAGCCCACCGAGTGGTAGCTCTCCTCCTCGTAGAGCCCCCCGGCCACGTCGTAGCTGAAGATGCGCCCGCGGTCGCTCTCGAGGTCGAAGCCGGCGAACATCGGCACGACGGCGAGGCCCTGCATCGCGAGGGCGAGGTTGTTGCGGATCATGCTGGCCAGCCGGTTGGCCTTGCCGTCGAGGGAGAGCGTGGTGCCCTCGATCTTCTCGTAGTGCTCGAGCTCCACCTGGAACAGGCGGACCATCTCGACCGCGATGCCCGCGGTGCCGGCGATCCCGATCGCCGAGTAGTCGTCGCCGTGGAAGACCTTCTCGATGTCGCGCTGGGCGATCAGGTTGCCCACGGTCGCCCGCCGGTCGCCAGCCATGACCACGCCGCCGGGGAAGGCGATCGCCACGATCGTGGTGCCGTGCCGGACCGCGTCGGCCGGTACCACGCCGGCAGGCGGCGTACGTCGATCGGGGAGGAGCTCCGGGGCGTGCGCGAAGAGGAAGTCGGCGAAGGAGGAGCTGCCAGGGGTCAGGAAGGCAGCGGGTAGACGCCCGGTGCCGAGGGGATCGGTTGCCACGCGGTTCCTTCGAGGTAGGCCGCGCCCCGACGGAGGATCGCCGGACGGTCGCGCATATGTCCTAGTGCAACGTTGCAGCGGAAGCAAAGCAGGCCGCGCACTCGGCCGGTCGCGTGGTCAGCCTCTCGCGTGTCATGGTCGACGTGCTGAGGGTCGCGCTCGAAGCAGATCGCGCACCGGTTGTCCTGCGCACGCCGCAGCTCCTCGAGCTCGGCCTGACCGAGTCCATGCGCTCGCCGGAAGTAAGCACGGCGACCCCGAGCAGGCATGCAGATCCCGCACTCGGTACCCAAGCCATCCTTCGTGCGGCTCGCTTTGCTCCACTCGCTGTGGGGCTTGGCCTCGCCGCAGGCGTGGCAGTGCTTGTGTCCCGGTGGCGCATCTATTCGCTTCCGCGGCGCGTGCCCTTGATCGACTCGCTTGCGCCGGTAGGCGTCGGGCGCCGCACTCGCGGCACCACTGCTGCAGGCCGTCCTCGGTCGTGCGGTTGCGGGCGAAGGACTCCGGCGGGAGGGCTCGCCGGCATCCCGAGCAGATCTTCACGATAGGTAGAAACTAGATGCGTAGCGTGCTATTCGCCACCCTTTTGCACGAACGAGCGCACGTACTCCTCGGAGTTGACCTCTAACGCTTCGTCGATCTCGTCGAGGATCGCGTCGATGTCCTCGTCGAGCCGCTCCTTGCGCTCGGCGACGTCGCCCGCCGCCGACGCCTCGAGCGCCTCCTCGTCGACCTCCTCGCGCTGCCGGTTGGTGCGCTGCTGACCACCGCTGTCCCGAGTCGCCACTGCTGCCTCCGGAGAATGCCGCCGAGAACCTGCTGTTACCCCGACCCTATAGACCGCTACCGACACGCGCTGCCCGCCGTCCGGGCAGGCAGGTGCCTCCACGGTCTGGATCGGCATCGCAGCGGGCTCGCCGAAGCTTTCGGACGAGCCGGGTCAGGCGGGCGCTGGTCAGGCGGTGGTGGTCAGGTGGCGCTGGTCAGGACCTGGACGAGCTCCTCGGCCGTCTCGCAGCGTTCGAGCAGCGCCCCCACGTGCGCCCGGGTGCCGCGCAGCGGCTCGAGGGTGGGCACCCGCTGCAGCGAGTCGCGCCCCGGGAGGTCGAAGATCACCGAGTCCCAGGAGGCGGCGGCGACGGAGTCGGCGTAGCGCGCGAGGCACTGGCCGCGGAAGTAAGCCCGGGTGTCCTCGGGCGGCTCGGTCATGGCCCGCAGCACGGCTTCCTCGTCGAGGAGGCGCTCGACCCGCCCGTTGGCCGCCAGCCGGTTGTAGAGGCCCTTCTCGGGACGCACGTCGGAGTACTGCAGGTCGACCGCCTGCAGACGCGGCGCCGACCAGTCGAGGCCGTCTCGGCTGCGGTAGCCCTCCAGGAGCTGGAGCTTCGCCACCCAGTCCAGCTCGCGGGCCAGGGACATCGGGTCGCGCTCGAGGCGGGTGAGCACCGACTCCCACCGGTCGAGCACGTCGAGGGTCTCCTCGTCGGCGTCGTCGCCGAAGCGGTCCTGGACGTACTTGCGGGCCTGCTCCGCGTACTCCATCTGCAACTGCACCGCCGTCAGCTTCCGCCCGGAGCGCAGCGTCACCAGGTGGCGCAGGGAGGGGTCGTGGGAGACGTCGTGCAAGGCGGTCACCGGCCGGTCGATGGAGAAGTCGACTCCGCCGTCAGCACCCAGCCAGCCGTCCTCGATCATCGAGAGCACGAGCGAGGTGGTGCCGAGCTTCAGGTAGGCCGAGAGCTCGGACAGGTTCGCGTCGCCGATGATGACGTGCAGGCGACGGTACTTCTCCGCGTTGGCGTGCGGCTCGTCGCGGGTGTTGATGATGGGGCGCTTGAGGGTGGTCTCCAGCCCGACCTCGACCTCGAAGTAGTCGGCGCGCTGGCTCACCTGGAACCCGGTCCCCCGACCGTCCTGCCCGATGCCGACCCGGCCCGCACCGGTGACCACCTGTCGGGAGACGAAGAACGGGGTGAGGTGGCGGACGACGTCGGCGAAGGGCGTCTCGCGGCGCATCAGGTAGTTCTCGTGCGACCCGTAGGACGCGCCCTTGTTGTCGACGTTGTTCTTGTAGAGGTTGATGCGGGGGCTGCCCGGCACCTGCGCGGCCTGCCGGGTCGCCTCGGCCATGATGCGCTCGCCCGCCTTGTCCCACAGCACCGCGTCCCGCGGGCCGGTGACCTCGGGGCTGGAGTACTCCGGATGCGCGTGGTCGACGTAGAGGCGGGCGCCGTTCGTAAGAATGACGTTCGCCAGCCCCATGTCCTCGTCGGTGAGCTGGCTGGAGTCGGCCAGATCGCGGGCGAGGTCGAAGCCGCGCGCGTCGCGCAGCGGGCTCTCCTCCTCGAAGTCCCACCGCGCCCGCCGGTTGCGGGTCGAGGCGTAGCCCGCGTACGCGTTGACGATCTGCGAGGAGATCAGCATGGCGTTCGCGCCGGGATTACCGGGCACCGAGATGCCGAACTCCGTCTCGGTCCCCATCACCCGGCGCACGCTCATGCACCGAGGGTAGGCCACCGCCCGGCGAGGCCGACCCGCAACAGGGGGGGCCCGCGTCGGGCGAGGCGGCTACAGGTACTGGCCGGTGTTGGCGACCGTGTCGATCGAGCGCCCCGCCTCGGTGCCCTGCTTGCCCTGGATGAGCGTGCGGATGTAGACGATCCGCTCGCCCTTCTTGCCCGAGATGCGCGCCCAGTCGTCGGGATTGGTCGTGTTGGGCAGGTCCTCGTTCTCCTTGAACTCGTCGACGCAGGCCGCGAGCAGGTGGGAGATGCGGATGCCGCGCTGCTGGGCCTCGAGGAAGTCCTTGATCGCCATCTTCTTGGCCCGGTCGACGATGTTCTGGATCATCGCGCCCGAGTTGAAGTCCTTGAAGTACAGGACCTCCTTGTCGCCGTTGGCGTAGGTCACCTCGAGGAAGCGGTTCTCCTCGATCTCGGAGTACATGCGCTCAACCGTGCGCTGGATCATGGCCTGCACCGTCGCCTCGCGCGAGGCGCCGTGCTCCGAGAGGTCGTGCGCGTGGAGGGGCAGGTCGGCGGTGATGTACTTCGAGAAGATGTCGCGGGCCGACTCGGCGTCGGGGCGCTCAATCTTGATCTTCACGTCCAGGCGGCCGGGCCGCAGGATCGCCGGGTCGATCATGTCCTCGCGGTTCGAGGCGCCGATCACGATGACGTTCTCGAGCCCCTCGACGCCGTCGATCTCGCTGAGCAGCTGAGGGACGATCGTGTTCTCCACGTCCGAGGACACACCCGAGCCACGCGTACGGAACAGCGAGTCCATCTCGTCGAAGAACACGATGACCGGCGTGCCCTCGCTGGCCTTCTCGCGGGCGCGCTGGAACACCAGGCGGATGTGCCGCTCGGTCTCGCCGACGTACTTGTTGAGCAGCTCGGGGCCCTTGATGTTCAGGAAGAAGCTGCGGCCCTGGGGGCGCCCGGTGACCTCGGCGACCTTCTTGGCCAGCGAGTTGGCGACCGCCTTGGCGATCAGCGTCTTGCCGCACCCGGGGGGGCCGTAGAGCAGCACGCCCTTGGGCGGGCGCAGCTTGTGCTCCTTGAACAGCTCGGGGTGCAGGTAGGGCAGCTCGACCGCGTCGCGGATCATCTCGATCTGATTGCCCAGGCCGCCGATCTGGCGGTAGTCGATGTCGGGGACCTCCTCGAGGACGAGCTCCTCGACCTCGGCCTTCGGCACCCGCTCGTAGACGTAGCCGGCGCGCGGCTCGAGCAGCAGCGCCTCGCCGACCCGCAGCGGCGCGTCCATGAGCGAGTCGGCCAGGCGCACCACCCGCTCCTCGTCGGAGTGCCCCACCACGACGGCCCGCTCGCCGTCGGCGAGCAGCTCCTTGAGCAACACGACCTCGCCGACGCGCTCGTAGCCCAGCGCGGCGACGACGTTCATCGCCTCGTTGAGCAGGACCTCCTGGCCGCTGTGCACGTCGGCGAGCCCGATGCTGGGGCTCACGCTGACCCGCAGCTTGCGCCCGCCGGTGAAGATGTCGGCGCTGCCGTCGTCGTGGGCCTCGATGAAGACGCCATAGCCGGCCGGCGGCTGCGCCAGCCGGTCGACCTCCTCCTTGAGCGCCACGATCTGGTCGCGCGCGTCGCGCAGCGTGCTCACCAGGCGCTCGTTCTGGGTCGTGACCGACGCCAGGTTGCTCTGCAGGTCGGCGATGCGCTCCTCGAGGTGGCGGACGTGCCGCGGGGAGTCGGCGAGCCGACGACGCAGCACGACCATCTCCTCCTCGAGCGCGGAGATCTGGTGCGTGAGGTCAGCGACTCTCGGTTGGGGCCCGCGGGGGTCCTCGTTGTGGACTGGCACAGTCCTCACCTCCCTGCGCAGAACTGGGTCGAGGGCCGACGGCCCGACCCTACCTTCGGTGCAAACGGGACGAACCTGGAGCATCCACTCCGGATTTCACTCGGCTCGCCGCGGACGCCGGAGCGGGCGTCCCGGGCCCACCCTAGGCAACGATCGGCCCAACCGCAGCGAGGGCGCCCGGGCGCGTCGCCGTCAGGTCCGATCAGGGCAACGGGCGACGTACGGCGGGCCGACGCGGCGCCGCGGAGTCGTCGGAGCCGGACTCGGACTCGTCGCCGGGGCGCTCGGCCGCGTCCTGGCCGTACGCGCCCTTGGCCGGGCGGCGCCGGCGCGGCGGCGGGGCCACCCCGTCGGCGAGCCGGCGGGTGGTGAGGAGGAACCCGGTGTGGCCGACCATGCGGTGCTGGGGACGCACCGCGAGCCCCTCCAGGTGCCAGCCGCGCACCAGGGACTCCCACGCCGACGGCTCGGTGTAGGAGCCGTGCTCGCGGACCGCCTCCGCCAGCCGGGAGAGCTGCGTCGTCGTGGCGACGTACGCGACCAGCACCCCGCCGGGCGAGAGCGCCTTCGCGACCGCGTCGAGCACCTCCCACGGCGCCAGCATGTCGAGCACCACCCGGTCGACGTCGGTGTCGTCGAGGCTGGCGACCAGGTCGCCGACCGTCAGCCGCCACGCCGGATGCGGGCCGCCGAAGAAGGTCTCGACGTTGCGCTGGGCGATGTCGGCGAAGTCGGCCCGCCGCTCGTACGAGGACAGCAGGCCGGTGTCGCCGACGGCCCGCAGCAGCGCGAGGGCGAGCCCGCCGGAGCCCACCCCGGCCTCCACCACGTGGGCGCCGGGAAAGATGTCGGCCATCTGCACGATCTGCCCGGCGTCCTTGGGATAGACGACGGTGGCGCCGCGGGGCATCGAGAGCACGTAGTCCGACAGCAGCGGGCGCAGCGCCAGGAAGGTCACGCCTCCCGTGTTGGTGACCACCCAGCCCTCGGGCCGCCCGATCAGCTCGTCGTGGGGGAAGGAGCCCTTGTTCGTGTGGAAGTGCCGCCCCTCCTGCAACGTGATCGTGTGCAGGCGCCCCTTGGGGTCGGTGAGCTGGACCCGGTCGCCGGCGTGGAAGGGCCCGCGCCGGTGCGCAGCCGCGGCGGGCAAGCTCATGCGCGGAGTCTAGGAGCGCGGCGGGGAGCCGGGAGCGCCCGACAGGACGCGCTCCACGTCGGCGGCCGCCAGCACCCCGTACACGGCCCCGTCGCCGGGCTCGACCAGCAGGTACTCCCCCGCGGGGTGCTGCTGCAGTGCTCGCAGCAGCTCCTCCCCCTCGAGGTCGGCGGCCAGTAGGGC
>JALYMT010000201.1 GCA_030773555.1 Actinomycetota bacterium
GCCACCGACCGCGCGGAGCTCGCCAGGCTGTCGACGGGCACCAGCTGCACGCCGCGTAGGGCCAGCCGCCCGGCGGCGCCCGCGGCGGCAGTCGTCTGCTCGGCGGCCGTTGCGACTCCGGCGACGAGCGCGCGCGCCGGGATGCGGGGTAGCGCGGGCCGCGGGACCTGGGGCACGGGTGTCCTCCTGTTGGTGGCCGCTTCTGCTGCGAGGGGGACCGGGTCTCAGCGTATGCGGGCGCGGCGGCGCCGGAGCGCGGCGGTCGCCGCCTGCGCAGCACGCCGCCGCCCCGGGCGGCCGGGGAGCAGGACCGCCCCGGGCTGGGCGCGCCGCCTAGCATGGCGGGCATGTCTCCGACTCCTCGCCGCATCCTGCTCGCCGCCCCGCGCGGCTACTGCGCCGGAGTCGACCGGGCGGTGGAGACGGTGGAGCGCGCCCTCGACATCTACGGCGCACCGGTCTACGTGCGCAAGCAGATCGTGCACAACCGGCACGTCGTGGAGACCCTGGAGCGGCGCGGAGCCGTGTTTGTGGAGGAGACCGACGAGGTGCCCGAAGGCGCAACCGTGATCTTCTCGGCTCACGGGGTTGCCCCGGTCGTGCACGAGCAGGCCGCGCAGCGCGCGCTCAAGACCATCGACGCGACCTGCCCGCTCGTCACCAAGGTGCACCACGAGGCCCGCCGGTTCGCCGCCGAGGACGTCGACATCCTGCTCATCGGTCATGAGGGCCACGAGGAAGTCGTCGGCACCAGTGGCGAGGCGCCTCGTCACATCCACCTCGTCGGCGGTCCCGACGACGTCGACTCGGTCGTGGTGCGCGACCCCGGGCGGGTGGCCTGGCTGTCGCAGACCACCCTGTCGGTCGACGAGACCCTCGAGACCGTCCGCCGGCTCCGGCAGCGCTTCCCGGCCCTGCAGGACCCGCCCAGCGACGACATCTGCTACGCCACCCAGAACCGTCAGCTCGCCGTCAAGCAGATGGCGGCCGCCCGCTCGGACCTGGTGATCGTCGTTGGCTCCCGCAACTCGTCGAACTCGGTGCGGCTGGTCGAGGTCGCGCTCGAGGCCGGCGCCCGGCGGGCCCACCTCGTCGACTACGCCGCCGAGATCGACGAGAGCTGGCTCGACGGTGCCGGCACCGTGGGCATCACCAGCGGCGCGTCCGTGCCCGAGGTGCTGGTCCGCGAGGTCGTGGATTGGCTCACCGAGCGCGGCTACGGCGACGTCGAGGAGGTCGTCGCCGCGCAGGAGAGCCTGCTGTTCGCCTTGCCGCCGGAGCTGCGCCGCGACCTCAAGGTCGCCCGCGCCGCCGGTTAGGCCCCTCGGGCCCGCGGCAGGCTCGCCTGCTCGTCCTCGTCGCGAACCGTCAGCAGCTCGACCGCGGTGAGGGGGCGTGGCGACTCCTCGACAGGCTGCGGAGCGGGCAGGTCGAGGTCGGTGACGTGCAGCTCGGCGAGCTTGCGGGCGGAGCTGAGCACGTTGCGCTCGAGCGAGCCGACCGTACGATTGTAGTCCTCCACGGACCGGCGCAGCGAGCGCCCGAGCTTGTCGACGTGCTCGCCGAGGGTGCCGAGGCGCGAGTAGAGCGTGTGGCCCAGCTCGAACACCTGCCGGGCATTGGCCGTCAGCGCCTCCTGCTGCCAGGCGTAGCCGACCGTGCGGAGCAGGGTGAGCAGCGTCGTGGGGGTCGCGATGACGACCCGACGGCGCATGGCGTCGTCGAGGAGAGCGGGGTCGTGCTCGAGGGCGGGGGCGAGGAAGGCCTCGCCGGGCACGAACAGGACGACCAGCTCGGGGCTGGGCTGGAAGGCCTTCCAGTACTGCTTGCCGGCCAGGTCGTCAACGTGCTTGCGCAGGTGGCGGGCGTGCGCCGCGAGCCGCTCCCGGCGGCGGTCCGGGTCGGCGCACTCGGCCGCCTCCAGGTAGGCGGCAAGGGACACCTTGGCGTCGACGACGACGTTCTTGCCGCCGGCCAGCCGCACGACCAGGTCGGGGCGGACCGCCGCGCCGTCGTCGCCGACGGCGCTCACCTGCTGCTCGAAGTCGCACCGCTCGACCATGCCGGCGATCTCGACCACCCGCTTGAGCTGCATCTCGCCCCACTGCCCGCGGGTCTGCGGGGCCCGCAGCGCGGTGACCAGGGCGCTGGTCTCGCTGCGCAGCTGCTCGGAGGTCTGGCGGACGAAGCCCACCTGCTCGGTCAGGGCCGTGTAGGCCTGCAGGCGGGCGTGCTCGAGCTCGCGCAGCTGCCCTTCGACGCGCCCCAGCGTGTCGCGAAGGGGAGCGACGAGGTGCTCGACGGCCAGCCGGCGCGCCTCCAGGTCGCCGCTGGCACGGGCCCCGGCCTCGCGGAAGCGGCCGTCAGCGAGCTCGAGCAGCCGCCGGTCGCGCGCCTCCAGCGCAGCCGGGCTCAAGCCGCGGCTGGAGGCGACCAGCAGGCCGGCGGCGAAACCGAGGACGAGCGCCACGGCCAGCAGGAGGACGGTCAGCAGATCCATGCGGGGCAGCATGACCGGGGGGTCCGACAGGATCGGGCGCACGCGGGCGGCCCCCGTACCCTTGGGCGACGTGAGCCTCACCATCGGCATCGTCGGGCTGCCCAACGTGGGCAAGTCGACGCTGTTCAACGCCCTGACCAAGAACGACGTGCTCGCCGCGAACTACCCGTTCGC
>JALYMT010000202.1 GCA_030773555.1 Actinomycetota bacterium
GCGCAGCAGCGCGCTCAGGCGGGCCTCGGCCGCCTCCCGGTTGCGCAGCTGTGAGCGGTGCTCCGAGGCGACCACGACCAGAGCGCCGTCGGACAGCTGGGGGGCGAGCCGCTCCAGCGCGCGCTCGCGGACGGGCTGGGGCAGGGCTTGAAGCGCCATCGACCGGCCGGGCTCCCAGCGCAGCTCCACCCGGCTGTCAGTGGTGTTGACGCCCTGCCCCCCTGGGCCCGAGGACCGCGAGAACCGCCAGGCCAGCTCGCTCGCGGGGAGCGCGAGGCGCCCGGAGACCCGCAGGTCTCCGGGCATGACGTGTCCTCCTTCCAGCGGCGTCTGCTCGTAGTGGGTCGGGGAAAAAGGCTGTGGACGATAGCGCACCTTCCGACCGGTGCGCCAATTCGTGGCAGGACCTCGATTTCCGGGAGAGGTCGATGCGCCCATCCGGCCAGGAACGGGGGAGTGGTGGACGAGCGCTGCGCAAGCTGCCAGCACGAGTGGCACGGCATGCCCTGCGTGCAGGAGTGGTTCGACTGGATCGGTCACCATCGCTGCCCTGCCGCTCCGCCTGGCGGGACGAGGCGGCTGCCTGAGGGGGCTCAGCCGCCCAGGTAGGACATCTCGGCCCGGGCGCCGCCGCTGCGGCTGGCGCGGTTCTCGGAGTACGCGTCGTCGCGCACCGACCACAGGCCGCTGACGAAGGCGTCGAGCTCGGCGTCCGAGCAACCCGAGCGCAGCACGCGCCGCACGTCGCGGCCGGAACTCGCGAACAGGCAGGTGTAGACCTCGCCGATCGCGGTGACCCGGGCCCGGGTGCAGTCACCGCAGAACGGCGAGCTCACGCTGGAGATGAACCCCACCTCACCGCCGCCGTCGGCGTAGCGCCAGCGTCGGGCGACCTCCCCGGCGTAGGCCGTCTCGGCCGGCTCGAGGGGGAAGACCGCGCCGATGCGCTCGGCCAGCTCGGCGGAGGGCACGACCTCGTCCGAGCGCCAGCCGTTGGTGCTGCCTACGTCCATGTACTCGATGAAGCGGATGACGAGCCCGTGCTGCCGGCCGTACGCGGCGAGCGCCACGGCCTCGGTGTCGTTGACGCCCCTACGTACGACGGTGTTGACCTTCAGGGGGGTCAGCCCGGCGGCGCCCGCGGCCTCGATGCCGGCGAGCACGGTGCGCAGGGGCACCTTGGTGTCGCCGAGCGCGGCGAAGGTGGCCGGATCGAGGCTGTCGAGGCTGACGGTGATGCGCGTGAGCCCGGCCGCCTTCAGGGCCTCCGCCTGCCGGTCCAGCAGGGAGCCGTTCGTCGTGAGGGCCAGGTCCTCGATGCCGGGAATGGCCGCGAGCATGCTGACGAGCCGGGGCAGGTCTCGGCGCAGGAGGGGCTCGCCGCCGGTGAGGCGCACCTTGCGGGCGCCCGCGCGAGCGCAAGCGGCGACCACCCGGGTGATCTCCTCGAAGCTCAGCAGCTCCGTCCGGGGCAGGAAGGTGAAGTCGGCGCCGAACACCTCGCGCGGCATGCAGTACCGGCAGCGGAAGTTGCAGCGGTCGGTGACCGAGACGCGCACGTCGCGCAGGGGGCGACGGCGCGCGTCGAGGACCGGCATGGCCGAGAGCCTAGGCCGTGCCCGGGAAATTCAGCGCCCGAGTTGCGCGGGAACGGCTCCCCCGGCCCTTCCCCCGGGCGCGGGCGCGGGATAGCCTCCGGCGAGCCGGCGCTCACGCCGGACGCTGTCGGATGCCCGCGACGTAAATTCCTGAGCACGGCCTCCGGCCGGGCGTCGCGCTCGAGCACCTGAAGGGCGCAATCATGGCCTCGGTCGGAAGCGGGCACAGCGCCCGTTGCGCTCCCGCGCCGGGCGTCGACGCCCAGGTCGAGACGCCGCGGACCGGCGTCTCCGCCCGCGCGGCGAGCCTCATCAGCAAGTTCTTCGTCCCGGAGATCGTCTTCGGGCCGGGCGCGCTTCGCGAGGCGGTTCACGCGGCGCGGCGACTCGGCGGGCGCAAGGTCTTCGTGGTCACCGACCCGGGCCTGGTCGAGGCGGGCTGGCTGGCGGAGCTCGAGCAGGCGCTGCACGAGGCGGAGCTGCGCGCCACCGCCTGGCACGGGGTCACGCCCAACCCGAAGGACCACGAGGTGGCGGGGTTCGAATTCAACCGGGTCGCGCAGTCCTGGGCGATCGTCGGGGTGGCGGCCGCGGTGCGGCGCAGCAACGGCACCATCACCGAGGCCCGGGTCGGGCTGACCAACATGGGCACGACGCCCGTGCGTGCCTCGGCCGTCGAGCAGGCTCTCGCGGGGGCGGCGTACGAGGAGGGCGCGGTCGCCGCGGCAGCCGAGCGGGCCGCCGAGGGCACCGACCCGCCGAGCGACCTCAACGGCCAGCCCGACTACCGGCAGCACTTCGCGCGGGTCCTAACCCGCCGCGCCGTGCTCGCAGCCGGGGCCAGGGCGTAGGAGGACCTATGCAGCTGGAGCATGACTTCGTCGTGCCCGCACCGGTCGAGCAGGCCTGGAAGGTGCTCCTCGACGTCGAGCGGGTCGCCCCCTGCATGCCGGGGGCGACGCTGGAGACCGTCGAGGGCGACAACTTCACCGGCAGGGTCAAGGTCAAGGTCGGGGCCATCGGGCTGACCTACGGCGGCAAGGCCAGCTTCGTGGAGACCGACGAGGCGGCCCGCCGCGTCGTCATCGACGGCACGGGACGCGAGACCCGCGGCGGCGGCACGGCGAAGGCCACGGTGACCGCGACCCTGACCGGCGAGGGCGACAGGACCCGGGTCCGCGTCGTCACCGACCTCGCGGTCACGGGCAAGCCCGCACAGTTCGGCCGAGGGGTGATGTCCGACGTCGCCGGCAAGCTGATCGGCCGATTCGCCGACTGCCTCGCCGAGGAGCTCGGCGACGCGGCCGGGTCGGCCCGGCCCGCGCAGTCGGGCGCGGGCGACGCGGCCACCGGCTCCGCCCGTCCCCCGGCGGCGGCCCCGCGCCGGTCGGCGGAGGAGATCGACCTGCTGGAGGTGGCCGGCGGCTCGCTCGCCAAGCGGGCGGCCTACGTGGCCGTGCCCGCCGTGGCCCTCGCCGTCCTCGTGGTCCTCCTGCGCCGGCTGCGGAGCTGACCCCCGTGCCGGGTTGGACCGTAGCCGCCATCCCCGACCTGACCGGCACCGTGGCGGTGGTGACCGGCGCCAACAGCGGGCTGGGCTACCAGACATCCCTGCAGCTGGCTGCGCACGGCGCGCACGTGGTGCTCGCCAGCCGCGACCGCACCCGCGGCGAGCAGGCCCGCGTGCGCCTCGCCGGTCAGGCACCGCGGGCGTCGACCGAGCTGCTGCCCCTCGACCTGGCCGACCTGTCCTCGGTGCGCCGCTTCGCCGCGGCGTACGAGCAGCGGCACGAGCGCTGCGACCTGCTGGTCGACAACGCCGGCGTGATGGCGGTGCCCCGCGCCCGGACCGCCGACGGTTTCGAGAGCCAGCTCGGCATCAATCACCTCGGGCACTTCGCGCTGACCGGCCTGTTGCTGCCCCGGCTGCTCGCCAGCGCCGACGCGCGCGTGGTCACGGTCAGCAGCCTGGCCCACCGCCAGGGCGTCATCCACTTCGACGACCTGTCGGCAGAGCGTGGCTACACGAAGTGGGGCAGGTACGGCCAGGCCAAGCTGGCCAACCTGCTCTTCGCGTTTGAGCTGCAGCGCCGCGCCGACGCGGCCGGAGTCCGGCTGCGCAGCGTCGCCGCCCATCCCGGGTTGGCCGCCACCGAGCTGTTCGCGAACAAGACGCGGGCCGAAGGCGCGGCGGTCAAGCGACGGCTCGGCCGGCTGGTCGAGCGACTCTTCGCGCAGAGCGACGCGGCCGGTGCCTTGCCGATTCTGTACGCCGCCACCATGCCCGACGTCGTCGGCGGGGAGTACTTCGGGCCCGACGGCCCGGGGGAGATGCGCGGGCATCCGCGCCGCGTCGGCACCAGCCCCACCGCCCGCGACCCGGCGCTCGCGGCCCGGCTGTGGGACGAGTCCGAGCGGCTCACCGGCGTGCGCTACACCTGGTCCCGGCTGGCGGCCTGACCCCGTCAGCCTCGGTGGGGCGCGGATACGCTGGCGGTCGTGAGCGCTCCTCCTCGCCCCTCGTTCGACACGGTGATCGTTGTGGACTTCGGGGCGCAGTACGCCCAGCTGATCGCGCGCCGCGTCCGCGAGACGCGGGTCTACAGCGAGATCGTGCCGC
This sequence comes from Actinomycetota bacterium, assembly GCA_030773555.1. Taxonomy (GTDB): domain Bacteria; phylum Actinomycetota; class Actinomycetes; order JALYMT01; family JALYMT01; genus JALYMT01. Next base: position 4,219 of record JALYMT010000202.1, read on the forward strand.
ACACGACGCCGCTGGCCGATCTGCTCGCCCGCTCCCCGAAGGCGATCATCCTCTCCGGTGGTCCGGCGTCGGTCTACGCCCCCGACGCCCCCGTGCTCGACCCGATGCTGTTCCGCTCGGGCGTGCCCACCTTCGGCATCTGCTACGGCTTCCAGGCGATGGCCCAGTCGCTGGGCGGCACCGTCGAGCGCACCGGCCGCGCCCAGTTCGGCGGCACTCCGCTCACGGTGACCGAGGAGCGCACCCTCTTTCCCGGGCTGCCCCTGCAGCAGTCGGTGTGGATGAGTCACGGCGACGCCGTCTCCGCGCCGCCGACCGGCTTCGTCGTCACCGCGACCAGCCCGGGGGCGCCGGTCGCCGCCATCGAGAACGACGAGCAGCGGCTCTACGGCGTGCAGTTCCACCCCGAGGTGCTGCACACCGAGCACGGGCAGCGCGTCCTCGAGCGCTTCCTCTTCGAGGCCGCCGGCTGTCGGCCGACCTGGACGATGGCCAATGTCATCGACGAGCAGGTCGAGGCCATTCGTGCCCAGGTCGGCGGCCGGCAGGTGGTGTGCGGGCTCTCCGGGGGGGTCGACTCCGCGGTCGCCGCGGCGCTGGTGCAGCGGGCGGTGGGTGATCAGCTGACCTGCGTGTTCGTCGACCACGGGCTGCTGCGCGAGGGCGAGGCCGAGCAGGTCGAGCGCGACTACGTCGCCGCCACCGGCGTCGACCTCAAGGTCGTCGACGCGCAGAAGCGCTTCCTCGACGCCCTCGCCGGCCTGAGTGACCCCGAGCTCAAGCGCAAGGCGGTCGGCCGCGAGTTCATCCGTACCTTCGAGGAGGCGGCCCTCGAGGTCGTGGCCGACGCCGGCGCCCACGGCGAGTCGGTGGAGTTCCTCGTCCAGGGCACGCTCTATCCCGACGTGGTGGAGTCCGGGGGCGGGTCCGGCACCGCCAACATCAAGAGCCACCACAACGTGGGCGGGCTGCCCGAGGACCTGCAGTTTCGCCTCGTCGAGCCGCTGCGCGCGTTGTTCAAGGACGAGGTCCGCAAGGTCGGGCTCGAGCTCGGCCTGCCCGAGGGCATCGTGTGGCGGCAGCCGTTCCCCGGTCCCGGGCTGGCGATCCGCATCGTCGGCGAGGTCACCGCCGACCGGCTGGAGCTGCTGCGCCGCGCCGACGCGATCGCCCGCGAGGAGCTGACCCGCGCCGGGCTCGACCGCGACATCTGGCAGTGCCCCGTGGTGCTGCTCGCCGACGTGCGCTCGGTGGGGGTGCAGGGCGACGGGCGCACGTACGGCCATCCGGTCGTGCTCCGCCCGGTCACCAGCGAGGACGCGATGACCGCCGACTGGACCCGCGTGCCGTACGACGTGCTCGCCCGCATCTCCACCCGCATCACCAACGAGGTACGTGAGGTCAACCGGGTCGTGCTCGACGTGACCAGCAAGCCGCCCGGCACGATCGAGTGGGAGTAGGCGCGTTCAGCGTACGAGCAGCACGGAGACGCCGGGCAGGGGGGCGCGGGCGAGTCGGGCGTCGGTGGTGAGCAGCGGGGCGTCGAGCAACTGGGCGCAGGCGACGTAGAAGGCGTCGTTGACGCGGACCCGGTCACGTAGCTGCCAAGCGCCACGCAGCAGGAGGGCATGCGCCACCCGATCCACCGGGAGGCCAGCCAAGTCCTCGACGGCCGAGAGCCCGTCACGCGCGTCCAACTGTCCCCCCCGCACCTGCCGCGCCAGAGCGGACACCACTTCCACGTCGAGCAGATCGGGAGCGGCCAGGTCGTCGCGGGCCAGCGCGGGCGCCACCAGCTCGCCGCGGGGGACCCGGAGCAGGACATCGACGACGGCAGAGGCGTCGACGACCAGGGTCATGTCCCGAACTCGCCACGCACCTCGTCCATGAGGTGCTCGATGTCGACGTCATGCTCGCGCATCGGCCTGCGGCGCACCTGCTCCAGCCACTCGTCGATGGAGGGCCGGGCCAGCTCACGACGCAGCATGCGCACCACGAGGTCGGTGACGGTGACCCCCTCGTCGACGGCCCGCTGGCGCAGCGCGGCGTGCAGATCATCCGGAAGATTCTTGACCTGGAGGGTGGCCATGAGGGTGAAAGTAGCATGCTTCTAGCATGCTGCTCCCCTGCGGAGGCGGCTTGCAGCCGGGGTGAGCAGCGCGCGCGGGTCGCCCTGGGCCGCGTCGAACGCGCGCGGATGCGTCCGGGTGGCGGCGCGCCGAAGAACGCGAGCTCGTCGCCCACCGTGGGGCTCGGCACGCCGTAGACCCCGAGCTCCTTCGCGCGGGCGGCGCGGTGCTCCCGCAGAGCCGCCAGCCGCACCGGGTCCCACGCCGCCGACGCGTCGGCCCCGCCTCGCCAGGTGCAGCTGCGCTCCGCCGGCCGGAGCCGCCCTGCACCGGCTCCGGCAGGCCAGCGGAGGACAGCCGCGGCCAGCGAGGAGTCGGCTGTTTCCCGGATCGCCACCAGCTGTCACCCCACGTGTCGTTGACGCCGCAGGGTGCGATGGGATTCGGTGGCGGGAAAGCCAGCGTCCCGGCGACCGGCGCCAGGACGAGTAGCGCCGCTCCGACGGAAGGACGTCATGCCCTCCTCGCACCGACTGAGACTGTCCCTCGTGGGCCTGGCCGCCACCCCGGCGCTGACTCTCGGCCTGGTCGCCGCCCCGGCCGGCGCCTCCCTCCAGGCGGCCCCGGCGGCGCACGCCGCACCCGCAGCCGTGCCGCCCGTCGCCGACGAGGGGCCGCACCGCCCCGAGCCCGTACCCGCCCGATCGTGATCGCGCACCGGGGCGCGAGCGGCTACGCCCCGAGCACACCCTCGAGGCGTACCGGCTGGCGATCCGCCAGGGCGCGGACTACATCGAGCCGGACCTCGTCTCGACGAAGGACGGCGTGCTCGTCGCCCGCCACGAGAACGAGATCTCCACCACGACCGACGTCGCCTCGCGTCCGGAGTTCGCCGACCGTCGGACGACCAAGACCATCGACACCATGCGGCTCACCGGTTGGTTCACCAAGGACTTCACGTTGCGCGAGCTGCGCACCCTGCGGGCCAAGGAGCGCATCCCGCAGATCCGGCCCCGCAACACCCGCTTCGACGGGCGGTACAGGTCCCGACGCTGCAGGAGGTGCTCGACCTCGCGAAGCGGGAGTCGCGGCGCAGCGGGCGGGTCATCGGGGTCTACCCCGAGACCAAGCACCCGACGTACTTCGACTCCATCGGTCTCTCCCTCGAGGAGCCGCTGGTGCGCACCCTGCGGCGCAACGGCCTGGCCCGGCGCAACGCCCCGGTGTTCCTGCAGTCCTTCGAGACGCAGAACCTGCGTGACCTGGACCGCATGATCAAGGTGCCGCTCGTGCAGCTGATCAACGAGACCGGCGCGCCGTACGACCTCGTGGTCAGGGGAGACCGGCGTACGTACGCGGACCTGGTGAGCCCCGGGCGCCTCGACGAGATCTCCCGCTACGCCGACGGCATCGGGCCGTCGAAGAACCTCGTCGTGCCTCGTGACATGGCCGGCCGGCTCCGGGCGCCGACGACGCTGGTGCGCGACGCCCACCGGGAGGGGCTGCTCGTCCACCCGTTCACGTTCCGCAGCGAAAACACCTTCCTGCCGCCGGCCTTCCGGCGCGGGTCGGACCCCAAGGCATACGGCGACTGGGCGGCGGAGTACGCGCTGTTCTTCCGGCTCGGCGTCGACGGGGTGTTCTCGGACCAGCCGGACCATGCCGTGGCCGCACGGCGGGCGGCCACGGGCCGGGCGGGCGCCGCTTGACCCACCGCAGAGACTGCATGATCAACACAAGAACTGCATGATCACGCGGGACGTGCATGATCACGGCCCGGGGCTAGGGGAGGGCGGGGAGCGGTCCCGGCAGGGGCAGCTCCTCGCCCCGCTCCACGTAGGAGATGCGCGCGGGCGGGCGGCGCCGCTCGACCTCCCGGGTGAAGTCGGCGAGCGGGGACCGGAAGACCGGATAGTCGTCGTAGTGGATCGGCACGGCGTGCGGCACCGGCACGAGCTCGAGCAGGTCGACGCCCTGGCGGCCGTCCATGGTCACCGTCGCACCGAGGACCTTCGTCCCGCCCAGGTGCAGCAGGCCGAGGTCGATGTCGGGATGCCGGCGGGGAATCTCGCGCAGCTGCT
>JALYMT010000203.1 GCA_030773555.1 Actinomycetota bacterium
GTCGGACACCCGGCCCCGCCCAGGCAGCTCGGCACCTGGCGCGACGTCCCGCCAGGGCGCGAGCACGAAGGCCCGCTCGTGCGCGCGGGGATGCGGCAGGGTGAGCTCGGCGTCGGTACGGTCCTCCTCGCCCACGACCAGCAGGTCGACGTCGAGCGGGCGCGCGTCCCAGCGCTCCGCCCGGACGCGGCCCGCCGCCTGCTCCAGCGCCTGGGCGCCCGCCAGCAGGGCCACCGGTGCCAGGGTCGTGTCGACCAGCACCACGGCGTTCAGGTAGTCGGGCTGCTCCGGTCCGCCCACGGGGGCGGTCTCGTACACCGGGGACACGGCGGTGACCGCGACGCCGGGGACCGCCGCGAGACCGTCGACCGCTGCCTGCAGCGCCGGCAACCGGTCGCCGAGGTTGCTGCCGAGCGCGATCGCGGCCGGCCGGGAGGCCCCGCCCGGCGGCCGGGACCGCACGATCGTGACGGTCACGTCACCGAACGGCACGGGCACGGGGGCCTGTGGCTTGTGCAGGGTCACCTCGACGGCCTCGACCCGGTCGCCGGCCAGGTCGGCGGCCAGGCACCGGTCGGCGACCCGCTGGGCGAGGGTCTCGATCAGCGCCACCGGCTCGCCCTCGACGACGTCGCACACCGCGCGGGCCACCCGCCCGTAGTCGACCGTACGGCCGAGGTCGTCGCTCGCCGCGGCCGGGCGGGTGTCGAGGACGAGGGTCACGTCGACGACGAACTCCTGCCCCTGTGCCCGCTCGGCCTCGAACACGCCGTGCCGGCCGAAGGCGCGCAGCCCGACCAGCGACACCCGGTCGGTCACCGGGCCTCCTCGTCGTCGTCGGCGTCCTCGTCTTCCTCGTCGGCGAGCACGGGCGAGGCATGGTGGAGCCACATCCGCCAGCCGGCCCGCGTGCGGCGGAACACGTTGGTCGTCACGACCTTGCCGCCGGCGAAGCCGAGAGGCTCCTCGCCGGGCTCCTCGCCGCCCGGCAACCCGGTGAGGATGTTCTCCACGCAGGTGAGCACGGCGACGTCGGCGGTCACCCGGACGTCGACGTCGGTCAGGAAGAACTGGATGTAGGGCGTGTTGGCGAGGATCACGGCGAAGGAGCGCAGCACCTCCGAGCGTCCCCGCAGCGGCGGCCAGCCGGGATGCACGCAGACCGCGTCGTCGGCCTGCGAGCCGTTGACCCAGAGCGCCTCGAGCAGGTCGAGGTCCCCGGTCTCGACCGCGGTGTAGAAGGAGGTGTTCGCCGCCTCGATGCTGCGGGCGTCCTCGCTGGTCGGACGGCTGCTCATCGCGCGCCCGCCACCGCAGCGGCGACGCGGACCGCGTCCCGGGAGGGGCGGACGTCGTGGACGCGCACGCACCAGGCGCCAGCGGCGGCGGCGAGGGCGCTGACAGCGGCGGTGGCCGCGTCGCGCTCGGCGGGTTCGGGCGGCGGCTCCCCCGGCCTTGCCAGCAGCGAGCCGAGGAAGCTCTTGCGCGAGGCTCCCACCACGACCGGGCGCCCGAGGGCGAGGAGCGCCTCGAGGTGGGCGAGCAGCGCCCAGTTGTGCTGGGCCGTCTTGGCGAAGCCCAGGCCCGGGTCGAGCACCACGCGGGCCGCATCCACGCCGGCGCCCGTCACCACCTCGAGGCGGGCCGCCAGCTCCCGGCACACGTCGGCGACGACGTCGCCGTAGCGGGCCCTGCTCTGCATGGAGGTGCTGTGGCCGCGCCAGTGCGTCAGCACGTAGGGCCCCTCGGTGGCCTTGACGACGTCGAGCAGGCCCGGGTCGCCCAGTCCGCCACTCACGTCGTTGACCAGCTGGGCGCCGGCGTCCACGGCGGCGGCGGCCGTGCCCGCCCGCATGGTGTCGACACTGACCACGGCTCCCTCGGCGACGAGCGCGCGAACGACCGGGAGGACGCGGCGCTGCTCCTCGGCCGCCGGCACCCGCTCCGCTCCCGGTCGGGTCGACTCGCCGCCCACGTCGAGGAGGTCGGCGCCCGCGTCCAGCAGGGCGCGCCCGTGCGCCACCGCCGCGCCCGGGTCGAGGTAGCGCCCGCCGTCGGAGAAGGAGTCGGGCGTGACGTTCACGATGCCCATGACCAGGCACCGTTGCTCGGCGACCAGCGCGAGCGGGGCCGGCAGGCCGAGGACGGGGGGCATGGACACTGGCAGCACCCTACGGTGAGCCGGTCAGCGACCCAGGATCAGGCTCATGGCCTCTGCCCGGGTCGCCGAACTCTCGAGGAAGATCCCCCGTACGGCGGAGGTGACCGTCTTCGCACCGGGCTTGCGCACCCCGCGCACCGACATGCACAGGTGCTCGCACTCGAGGACGACGAGGACCCCCCGCGGCTTGAGCCCGTCGAGGAGGGCGTCGGCCACCTGCCCGGTCAACCGCTCCTGCACCTGCGGGCGGCGGGCGTAGGCGTCGATCAGCCGGGCGAGCTTCGACAGGCCGGTGATGCGGCCTTCTTCGCTGGGGATGTAACCGACGTGCGCCGTGCCGCTGAACGGCAGCAGGTGGTGCTCGCAGGTGCTGGTGACGGCGATGTCCTTGACCAGCACCAGCTCGTCGTGGCCCAGGTCGAAGGTGGTGGCGAGCAGCTCCTCGGGCTGCTCGTGCAGGCCGGCGAACATCTCGGCGTAGGCCCGGGCCACCCGCGCCGGCGTCTCCCGGAGGCCGTCACGGTCGGGGTCCTCGCCGACCGCGAGCAGGATCTCCCTAACCGCCCGCTCGATCCGGGGGGCGTCGATGCCGGGCGATCCTGGTCGCCGTCCAGCGTCGCCGTCTCCCGGTGGCCGCGCGCTGGGCCCGGCCACCGGGCTCAGCGCTCGCCGGGCAGCGGCGAGGGCGGCACGTCGGTGGGCCGCCCGAGGCCCATGCTGCCCTGACCGTCACCGTTGGGCGAGATGCCCTGACGGACCAGGTCGAGCTCCCGGGGGGTCAGCACAGGGCCGCGCTCCGAGGGAGCCCGCTTCGCGGAGCCGGTCCAGGCCGGGCGCGCCGGCTTCTTGCGAATGCCGCGGAAGATCTCGGCCACCGCACCCTTGTCGAGGGTCTCCTTCTCGAGCAGGCCGAGCACGAGGTTGTCGAGGATGTCGCGGTTGTCGACGAGGATCTGCCAGGCCTCCTCGTGAGCGTTCTCGATGAGCTTGCGGACCTCCTCGTCGACGATCGAGGCGACCTCTTCGGAGTAGTCGCGCGAGTGGCCCATGTCGCGGCCCAGGAACGGCTCGTTGCCGTCCTGGCCGAGCCGGATCGCTCCGATGCGCTCGGTCATGCCGAACTGGGTGACCATCGCCCGGGCGACCCCGGTGGCCTTCTCGATGTCGTTGGAGGCGCCCGTCGTCGGGTCGTGGAAGACGAGCTCCTCGGCGGCGCGCCCGCCCAGCATGTAGGCGAGCTGGTCGAGCATCTCGTTGCGCGTGGTGGAGTACTTGTCCTCGTCGGGCAGCACCATGGTGTAGCCGAGCGCCCGCCCCCGCGGGAGGATCGTCACCTTGTGCACTGGATCGGAGGTCGGCAGCGCCGCCGCCACCAGCGCGTGCCCGCCCTCGTGGTAGGCGGTGAGCTTCTTCTCCTTGTCGCTCATGATGCGCGTGCGCTTCTGCGGCCCGGCGACCACCCGGTCGATCGCCTCGTCCATGAACTGGGCGTCGATCAGCTTGCGGTCCGAGCGAGCGGTGAGCAGCGCGGCTTCGTTGAGGACGTTGGCGAGGTCGGCTCCGGTGAAGCCGGGGGTACGGCGGGCGACCGCCATCAGGTCGACGCCCGGGTCGATCGGCTTGCCGCGGGCATGCACCTGCAGGATGCGCAGGCGGCCCTGCAGGTCGGGCGGGTCGACCGTGATCTGACGGTCGAAGCGGCCCGGGCGCAGCAGCGCCGGGTCGAGGATGTCGGGCCGGTTGGTCGCGGCGATGAGGACGACCCCGCCCTTGACGTCGAAGCCGTCCATCTCGACGAGCAGCTGGTTGAGCGTCTGCTCGCGCTCGTCGTGCCCGCCACCGAGACCCGCCCCGCGGTGGCGCCCGACGGCGTCGATTTCGTCGATGAAGACGATGGCGGGCGCGTTGGCCTTGGCCTGCTCGAACAGGTCGCGCACCCGGGAGGCACCGACGCCCACGAACATCTCGACAAAGTCGGAACCGGAGATCGAGTAGAACGGCACACCCGCCTCGCCCGCCACGGCCCGGGCGAGCAGCGTCTTGCCCGTGCCGGGACGGCCGTAGAGCAGCACACCCTTGGGGATCTTCGCGCCGATGGCCTGGAACTTCGCCGGGTTCTCGAGGAACTCCTTGATCTCCTGCAGCTCCTCGACCGCCTCGTCGGCACCGGCCACGTCGGCGAACGTCGTCTTCGGGGTGTCCTTGGCCACGAGCTTCGCCTTGGACTTGCCGAAGTTCATCACCCGCGAGCCGCCGCCCTGCACCTGGTTCATGAAGAACAGGAAGATCAGGACCAGCAGGATGATCGGCAGCAGGGAGAACAGCAGGCTCACGAACCAGCTCTGCTGGGGCACCCGCACGTCGTAGGCCTGCGGCGGCGGAGTGGCGTTGAGCAGCTCGATGATCTGGGTCTGCTGGTTCTCGACGTAGTTCGCGCGGATACGCTCGCTGCCGTTGGCGCCTTGGCCCTCCTTGAGGGTCAGCTCGAGGCGCTGGTCGGGCTCGGCGACGACGAGGGCGCTCTGCACGCGACCCTCGCGGATCGCGGCGATCGCGGTGGCGGTGTCGACCTTCTGGAACCCGCCAGCGGAGCTCAGCGCCGTGCTGAGGGCGAAGGCGGCGAGGATCGCGAGCAGCACCCAGAACAGCGGCCCGCGGAAGTAACGCTTGACGTCCATGACGCGGGGCGAGCGGCCCCGTCCCTCCTGAGAACGGCGGTCGAAGGTTCGACGGTACACCGCGACCTCCCCGGAGAGCCGGGAACGCGACCTACCTGTGTGCAGTCGAACGAGCCCGGCTATTCCGGTGTTCCGGGCAGCCAGCTCGGGCCGACCGGCCGGCCGGTCCTTTCGCGCTAGGCGTACACGTGGGCGGCGAGGGTCCCCACGAAGGGCAGGTTGCGGTAGCGCTCGGCGTAGTCGAGGCCGTAGCCGATGACGAACTCGTTGGGGATGTCGAAGCCGACGTAGCGCACGGGCACGTCGATGCGGGCGGCGTCGGGCTTGCGCAGCAGGGTGCAGACCTCGATCGAGGCGGGGTTGCGGGCGCGCAGGTTCTCCACCAGCCACGACAGGGTGAGCCCCGAGTCAACGATGTCCTCGACCACGAGCACGTCGCGGTCGCCGATGTCGCGGTCGAGGTCCTTGAGGATGCGCACCACGCCGGACGACCGGGTGCCGGAGCCGTAGGAGGACACGGCCATCCAGTCCATCTCGGCGGGGGCGTGCAGCGCCCGCGCCAGGTCGGCCATTATCATGACCGCACCCTTGAGCACCCCGACCAGCAGCACGTCCCGGCCCTCGTAGTCGCGGTCGATCTCGGCAGCGAGCTCGGCGAGCCGCCCGCGGATCTGCTCCTCGGAGACGAGCACCCGCTCCAGGTCCGCGCCCAGGTCCTTCTCGTCCACTCGTCTCTCTCGCCTGTCCTACTGCTGGTAGGAGTTCGTGCTACTGCTTCCGTACTACTGCTCCCGTACGGGGGGCTCGCCTCCGGAAGTCTCCGGTGCGGCAGTGAGGAGGAGCCTCCCACACCGGCGGGCCACGCGAATCCGCCCGGGCAGGTGCAGCGGACCCTGCCCCCGCCAGGCGAGCACGAGTGCCTCGACGGCCTCGACGTGCTCCAGGGACAGCTCGCTCGGCGGGGAGCCGGCCGCGAGCACCGCCGCGCGCAGGACCCGGCGGCGGACGGCCGCCGGCAGC